>NZ_AKJB01000084.1:0-25242 GCF_000282555.1 Pseudomonas sp. GM102
GCCAGCCACTGGCGGCGGCCGAATCTTCCAGCAGGCGTACGGCGGCATCAATGGGGATGCGGTGTTCGGGCGCTTGCAGCAGCGCTTTACTCAGGCCGACGCCGGCCAGCACATCACGCGGGTTGAACCCCAGGTATTGGGTGACCTCCAGGTAGTTGGTCAACACGGCGGCGCGAACAAGCTTGGGCATGCGAAGGTCTTTCCTGGGCCGGTTGCGATTCAAATGAGCGTGGCGACTATATCCAGCACATCAGCAATTGAACAGTTGTGACGTTGTCGAGGTGACTCGCCCGATTCTGTCCAGAATCACCTCCGTTGTCGTCGAGCAAACGACGCTCACCCATTGATTACAGTGACCCACAGCGAAGCTGTGGGGCTTTTCGACCAATGGTCGGGGCACGCCAGCCTCTGCAAATCTGTCATGAAAAGAAAAGTGCCTGACGTCCAATGAAAAGCGCCTCGGGTGGGCGCTCTTTAATGTCAGTCCTACAAAAAGCCCCTGGCGATAGAGCCAGTCGAGTCATCGAGAAAGCGAAGGTGTTGAAGTGGACAAACTGCAAACTGCCGCAACCGTTCTGATCGTACCGGGTCTGCGTGAGCACGTTGCCGAGCATTGGCAAACGTTGCTTGAGGCAAGGCTCTGCAAAGTGCGCAGTGTGCCGCCGCTGGAAACCGACAAGCTCGATTGCGCCAAGCGGGTCGAAGCGATCCAGCACGCGCTGGAGCAGATCGACGGGCCGGTGATTCTGGTTGCTCACAGCGCCGGTGTGCTGATGGTCGCGCACTGGGCTGCGCAGCACAGTCGGCCGATCAAGGGCGCGCTGCTGGCCACGCCTCCGGATCTCGATGCTCATTGGCCACAAGGCTACCCGTCCGCTGAAACCCTGCGTACCCAGGGTTGGAATCCTCTACCAAAAGGGCCACTGCCGTTCCGCAGTCTGGTGGCCGTCAGTACCAACGACCACCTCGCCAGCCTGGATGCCGCCACTCGCCTGGCAGAAGGCTGGGGCAGTGAACTGCTCAACCTGGGCGAGGTGGGTCATCTCAATCCGGCAGCAGGGTTTGGCCACTGGCCGCAAGCCGAAGCACTCATCCTGGAGCTGGATCGCTAGTTCAGGCGCCGGTTGGCCCCAGCCATCCGGCATTTGCCCTCACTCCTGAAAAACGCAAACCCCTGAAACAAGGGTTGCGCGAGGGCGGCTGCGCTTAAAACAAATACAAAAAGGCGGAGAGACAACGCAATGCATAACAATAAGAGTCACGGGTTCGCACCCTCGCGTTACACCTTGTTGGCCTCGGCCATTCTGGCCGCCGCCGTGCCGGTCGCGCAGGCGGTCGAACTCGACACAGGTAACCCGGACTGGACCGTGCGTTTTGATAACACCGTGAAGTACAACTACGGCGTACGCACCGAAAGCGCCGACAAGCGCCTGTTGGCGACACCGAACAACAACGATGGCGACTACAACTTCCGCAAGGCCGGGACCAACATCACCAACCGTGTTGACCTGTTGACCGAAATGGATGTGGTCTACAAAAATCACATGGGCTTTCGCGTCAGCGCCGCCAGTTGGTATGACAAGGCCTACGAGAACACCGGCTCCAATTCCAACCCGTTCGTCAACGGCAATGACGCACGGTCGGGTTTGGTCGCCAACGATCCGCGCCTGGCCGGAGTCACCGGCGACAATGTCGGCAATGGCAGCCCGCACCTGAGCAACTACGCCCAGCGTTACTACACCGGTCCATCCGGCGAAATCCTCGATGCCTTCGTGTTCTACAGCACCGAAGTGGGTGAGGAGTCGCTGTTGAGCGTCAAGGCCGGTCAGCACAACGTGTTCTGGGGTGAAACCCTCCTCAACCCGGTGCACTCGGTCAGCTATGGCCAGTCCGGCCTGGACCTGGCCAAACTGGCTGCCTCGCCCGGTACCGAAGCCAAGGAGCTGTTCGTTCCGCGTAACCAGTTGTCGATGTCGTTCACCGTCAATCCCGAGTTGACCGTGGGCGCCCAGTATTTCCTCGATTGGGATGCCGCGCGCCTGCCCGAAGCCGGTACTTATTACGGCGGTTCCGATCTGGTCGGCTTCGGCGCGCAGTCGTTCCTGCTGGGCAACACCAATGGCGTGGTGCCGGGCAGTCCGCTGGGTTGTGGTCTGGCGCCCTGCAACGGGCTGACCAATGTGCGTCGCGGTCACGACCTGACGCCGGACAAGCGCGGAGACTGGGGCGTGATGGCCAAGTGGTCGCCGGCCTGGCTGGATGGCACCCTCGGTGTTTATTACCGCGAAACCTCGGAAATCCTGCCGCAAGCCTGGTTGAACGCCACTGGGTTGACCTCGGCCAATCCCAACGGCACCCCGCCTGCCGGCATGGTGCCGGCTGTGGTCAACACCCTCAATTCGTTGAGCACCAGCACCTATCAACTGGCCTATGCCGACAACATTCAGATCTTCGGCCTGAGTCTGTCCAAGGATGTGGGCGGCATCAGTGTGGGTTCGGACCTGAACATTCGTCACAACATGCCGCTGGCCAGTATTCCCGCCGTTGTCAGCTCGACAGGGCCGCGGGGTTTGGGCGCCGGTCTTGGGCTGTTGCCGGCCCGCACGGCGGCCACCGGGGTGATCTATGACACCCCGCAAAAGGGCGACAGCATGGCCGCCACCGGCGACACCTTGCACTGGACGCTCAACGGCCTGATGACCTTCCCGAAAACCCCGGTGTTCGATTCGGCCAGCCTGCTCGCCGAGTTGTACTATAGCAACCTGCTCAAGCTCGATAGCAAGAACGAAGCGCTCTACAAGGGCAAGGACACCTATCGCGGCATCGACCAGCCGACCCGGGACAACTGGGGCATCGCGGTCAACTTCACGCCGACCTGGTACCAGGTGTTTCCCGGCGTCGACCTCAACGCACCGATGTCCATCAACGTCGGCCTCGACGGCGTGTCACCGGTGTCCGGTGGCGGTGCCAAAGACACCGGCAACTATGCCGTGGGCGTGGGTGCCGTTGTGTACAACAAATACTTCATCGACCTGAAGTACGTGGACTCCTTCGGCAAGACCGACAAGTGCGACACCAGCGGTCTGAGCACCGGCGCGGCCAATGCCGGCAGCGGCGACGGCTCCACCCCCAATGCCTTTAGCGGCAATGAAAACTACGCGTGTTACGGCGGCGGCTACTCGGCCTTCTCCGGTGGTGGGGCCACGACTGAGGACCGTGGCGCCGTTTACCTGACGATGAAAACCACTTTTTGATGCACCACTGATTTGCTCAACGCAAGCAGGAGAATAACAAGATGAAATACGCAAAAACCGTGTTGGCTGCTTCGCTGGCCTTGGTCCTTGCCACCCAGGCACAGGCCGCTGTTTCAACTCAGGACGCCGCCAAATTGGGCAGCAGCCTGACCCTGGTGGGCGCTGAAAAGGCCGGGAACGCTGATGGTTCCATTCCCGCCTATGACGGTGGCCTGACCACGCCGCCGGCCAGTTTCAAATCCGGTGACAGCATGCGTCCGGATCCCTTCGTCAACGAAAAACCGTTGCTGGTGATCGATGGCAAGAACGTTGATCAGTACAAGGGCTTGCTCAGTGCGACCACGGCGGAACTGGCCAAGCGTTTCCCAAGCTTCCACGTCAATGTCTACCCGACCCACCGTACAGTCTCGTTGCCCAAGGCGGTGCTGGACAACGGTGTGAAAAATGCCACCGGCGCCAAGTCCCTCGAAGGCGGCCTGGCCATCGATAACGTACTCCCCGGCGTGCCGTTCCCGATTCCGCAGTCGGGCAACGAGGCCATGTGGAACTTCCTGTTGCGTTTTCAGGGCGTCAGCATCAACTCCAAGTACGACTCCTGGAACGTCGATTCCGCTGGCGTGCCGACCCTGGCGACCACCGGCCAGGCGTTCATTTCCTATCCGATCTACGAAAATCTCGCGCAGCCGATCAGCAGCGCCGACGTGTACTACCAGATGAAGCTGTCCTACACCGGCCCTGCGCGCCGGGCCGGTGAAGCGGTGATGCTCAAGGACGCCGCCAACCCGCTGCAGCAACCGCGCCGCGCCTGGCAGTACCTGCCTGGCCAGCGTCGGGTCAAACTGGCACCGAACCTGGCTTACGACACGCCTAACCCTGGCACCGCCGGCGCGGGCACCTACGACGATGTTTTCGTGTTCAACGGTGCGCTGGACCGCTACGACTGGAAGCTGGTGGGCAAGCAGGAAATGATCGTCCCTTACAACACCTACAAGCTGACCTACGCCCAGGACCCCAAGTCGCTGACCACCGCCAATCACCTGGCTCCCGATTACGTGCGTTGGGAAAAACACCGCGTCTGGGTGGTGGAGGGCAACCTCAAGTCCGGCGCCCGACACATCTATCAGAAGCGTCGCTTCTACCTCGATGAAGACAGCTGGACCGCTCTGGCCTCTGACCAATATGACGCCCGTGGTCAGCTGTACCGTGGCTCCTTCGCGTTCCTCAGCCAGAGCTACGACAAGCAGACCCCGGATTCCACGCCCTTCATGATTTACGACCTGGTGGGGGGTTCCTACAACATCAATGGCGTGGTCGGGCCTTACGGCGGTATCAAGTACATCGATCCGCTCTCCAAGGCGCAGTGGTCGCCTGAGTCCCTGGCCGGTAGCGGGATTCGCTAAGCAAACCGTGACAAAGCGTCCGTTCGGTCCGCTGCCGGCAAGGCAGGGGACCGCACGACGGTCGGCGCACGCCGATCGTTTCGGGCGCCAGGTTGGAACGTCAGGCACACGGACGTGTGTCCCGGCGCGGTTTTCCGAAGAGGACGCGGTATGTGTTCGTACAAAAATTATCTGCAACTGGCGCTCGGCGCTCTGCTCGCAATGTTGCAGGGCCTGAGCCAGGCGTCCGCTTATGTCGACGTGCTGGATCTGCCGGCCAGGGTCAGCGCCTTGGCCGTCAACAGCCCGTTATCCGGCATGGCCCGCGCCGGCGACCGCTTGGTCGCCGTCGGGCAGCGTGGCCACATTCTGTATTCCGATGATGCCGGCAAACACTGGCAGCAGGCCGCGGTGCCGGTCAGTGCCGACCTCAATGCCGTGAGTTTTCCTTCCGCCACCCAAGGCTGGGCGGTGGGCGGAGACGGCGTGGTGTTGCACAGCAGTGACGCGGGTGCGACCTGGCGCAAGCAACTGGACGGCCGCGAGATCGGTGCCTTGCTGGTCAAGCATTACAGCGCGTTGGCCAGTGCAGAACCGGGCAACGAACAATGGTCACTGCTGGTCGCTGAAGGTGAGCGCCTGATGGCGCAGGGCGCCGACAAACCGTTGCTCGATGTCTGGTTCGCCAACGACCGCCTCGGCTATGTGGTCGGGGTGTTCAACCTGATCTTGCGCACTGAGGACGGTGGCCAGAGCTGGACGCCGTTTCAGGACCGCACCGACAACCCGCAGGGCTTTCACCTCAACGCCATCGCCTCCACCGGCGATGCGCTGTACATCGCTGGCGAGCAGGGCTTGTTGCTCAAATGGGATGACGCCCAACAGCGGTTTGCCGCCGTGCAGACACCCTATCAAGGCAGTTTTTTCGGTGTGCTCGGCAAGCCCGGGGAAGCACTCGTCTATGGCTTGCGCGGCAATGTGCTGCGCAGCATCGATGGCGGTCACAGCTGGACCCCGCTGGACAGTGGCCTGCACGTCAGCATCACCGCCGGCATCGTCGATGCCGATGGCAATTACCGCTTGTTCACCCAAGGCGGGCAGATGCTGGTCAGCCAGGGCGCAGGCGCGCAATTGCATCTGGTTCAGCAACGGGCACCGACACCGGTGACCGGCGCCACTCAGTCCGCCGACGGTGCACTGGTGGTGGTTGGCAGCCGTGGTGCACGGACGCTGTCCGTTGATAAGCCCTCGAACCCTTAGAGCGAGAACCCAGACATGGGCCATACCAAACAAGAAACCATGCCGGTGATCCGCGATTTGCGGGATTTCGACCGCCATTCCGGCAACCGGCTGGAACGGCTGGTGTTCAACTACCGTCCGTTGTTCATGCTGCTGATGGCGCTGGCCACCGTGGTGTTGGGCTACATGGCGGCAACGCGCCTGGAGCTTCGCCCCAGCTTTGAAAAGATGATTCCGCAGAGCCAGCCGTACATTCAGAATTTCCTGGAGAACCGCCAGTCGCTGCGCGGTTTGGGCAACTCGGTACGGGTGGTGGTGGAGAACACTCAGGGCGATATTTTCGATCCCGCTTATCTCGACGTGCTCAAACAGGTCAACGATCAGTTGTTCGTCACCGAAGGCGTCGACCGTGCCTGGATGAAGTCGTTGTGGAGCCCGGCGGTGCGCTGGACCGAAGTCACTGAGGAAGGTTTCCAGGGTGGCCCGGTGATGCCTGATACCTACCAGGGCAAGCCGGAAGAAATAGAACAGCTGCGCCAGAACATTTCCCGTGCCGGCATCGTCGGCAGTCTGGTGGCCAGCGACTACAAATCGAGCATGCTCATCGTGCCGCTGCTGGACAAGGCTACGGCCAGCGGACAGCGCATCGACTACCACGCTTTTTCGCAAATGCTCGAGGAGCAGTTGCGCGACAAGATCGAGTTCGCCGGTGACAGCGCTGCACGCAAGGCCGGGGAGGAGGGCAAGGGCCAGTACAAAGTCCGGGTGATCGGTTTCGCCAAACTGATGGGCGACCTGATCGACGGGCTGATTCAGGTGATGATGTTCTTCGGCCTGGCCGTCGTCACGTCGCTGATCATCATTTACGCCTACACCCGTTGCGTGCGCAGCACCTTGCTGGTGGTCGGCTGCTCGCTGATTGCGGTGGTCTGGCAACTGGGCATCGTCGCCTGGCTCGGCTATGCCATCGACCCGTACTCGGTTTTGGTGCCGTTCCTGATTTTCGCCATTGGTGTGTCTCACGCGGCGCAGAAAATGAACGGGATCATGCAAGACATCGCCCGTGGCACCCACAGACTCATCGCCGCACGCTACACCTTCCGCCGCCTGTTCATTGCCGGTGTCACCGCGCTGCTGGCCGATGCTGTCGGGTTCGCGGTGCTGATGCTGATCGATATTCCGGTGATCCGCGACCTGGCGATCACCGCCAGCATCGGTGTGGCGGTGCTGATATTCACCTCGCTGTTGCTGATGCCGGTGGCACTGTCTTATGTCGGCGTCGGCACCAAGGCGGCCGAGCGTGCGCTGAAAATCGACACCCGTGCAGACGGGCACAAAGGCTTCGGCAAATTGTGGGACTTGCTCGATCGCTTCACCACGGCCAAATGGGCCACGGGAGCGGTTCTGGTTGCGGCGCTGATGGGCATCGGCGGCTTCATGGTCAGCCTGCAGTTGAAGATCGGCGACCTGGAAAGTGGCGCACCGGAGTTGCGTGCCGACTCTCGCTATAACCGTGACAACGCCTACATCACCAGCCACTACGCGCTGTCCAGCGACCTGTTCGCAGTGATGATCAAGACCGCGCCGGAAGGCTGCTTGAACTACAAGACGCTGGTCCTCGCCGACCGCCTGGCCTGGGAGCTGCAGCAGTATCCGGGCGTACAGGCCACGGCGTCGTTGGTCAACGCGGTGCGGCAAATCACCGCCGGTACTTATGAAGGCAATCCCAAGCTCAACAGCATCCAGCGCAATCAGGACGTGCTGAACTACGCCGCGCAGCAAGCCTCGGTCAACTCCCCGGAGTTGTTCAACACCGATTGCTCGTTGATGCCGGTGATCACCTTCCTCAAGGATCACAAGGCCGAGACCCTGGATGCCGTGGTGGGCATCGCCGAAAAGTTCGCCCGGGAGAACAACAGCGAAGATCGCCAGTTCCTGCTGGCGGCCGGGTCGGCCGGGATTGAAGCAGCGACCAACATTGTGGTGCGCGAGGCCAACCGCACCATGCTGCTGTACGTCTATGCGGCGGTGACGTTGTTCTGCCTGATCACCTTCCGCAGCTGGCGCGCCACGTTGGTTGCGTTGTTGCCGCTGGTGCTGACCTCGATCCTTTGCGAGGCGTTGATGGTGGCCATGGGCATTGGCGTGAAGGTCGCGACCCTGCCGGTGATCGCATTGGGCGTGGGCATCGGCGTGGACTACGCCTTGTACCTGCTCAGCGTGCAGTTGCATTACCAGCGCCAGGGCCTGCCGCTGAGTCAGGCTTACCGCAACGCCGTGTCGTTTACCGGCCGGGTGGTGGGCCTGGTGGGCATCACTTTGGCGGCCGGCGTGGTGTGCTGGGTCTGGTCGCCGATCAAGTTCCAGGCCGACATGGGCATCCTGCTGACCTTCATGTTCCTGTGGAACATGCTCGGCGCGCTGGTGCTGATTCCTGCCCTGTCGTACTTCCTGCTGCGTCACCCCGTTCCGCAAGCCCAAGTGGCGCAAGCCACTGAAACCGACACCTCTCAACGCCAGGGTATGCCGCATGCCCTGACCACTTCCGAGTAAGCCAACCATGTCTGATTACAAAGCTCCTTTGCGCGATATGCGCTTCGTACTCAACGAAGTCTTCCAGGTGTCCCGGCTATGGGCCCAATTGCCTGGCCTGGCCGAGGTGATCGATGAAGAAACGGCCGCCGCGATCCTTGAAGAGGCCGGCAAAATCAGTGGCGAAGTTATCGCACCGCTGAACCGCAGCAGCGACGAGCAGGGCTGCACCTGGAGCAACGGCGCGGTCCAGGCGCCGGACGGTTTTGTCGCGGCCTACCAGGCATTCGCCGAAGGCGGTTGGGTGGGTGTTGGCGGTGATCCGCAGTTCGGTGGCATGGGCATGCCCAAGGCGATTTCGGCTCAGGTCGAGGAGATGGTCAACTCGGCCAGTCTGTCGTTCGGCTTGTACCCGATGCTGACCGCCGGTGCGTGCCTGTCGATCAATGCCCACGCCAGTCAGGAACTCAAGGAACGCTATCTGCCGAACATGTACGCAGGCACCTGGACCGGTTCAATGTGCCTGACCGAGGCGCATGCCGGCACGGACCTGGGCCTGATTCGCACCCGTGCCGAACCTCAGGCCGACGGCAGTTTCAAGATCAGCGGCAGCAAGATTTTCATCACCGGCGGCGAGCACGACCTGACCGAAAACATCATTCATTTGGTGCTCGCCCGGTTGCCGGATGCGCCCGCCGGCCCCAAGGGGATTTCGCTGTTTCTGGTGCCCAAGGTGCTGGTCAATGACGATGGTTCGCTGGGTGAACGCAACTCGCTGTCCTGCGGTTCCATTGAACACAAGATGGGCATCAAGGCCTCTGCCACGTGCGTGATGAACTTTGACGGGGCGACTGGCTGGATCATCGATGCGCCGAACAAGGGCCTGGCGGCGATGTTCACCATGATGAACTACGAACGTTTGGGCGTGGGTATCCAGGGCCTGGCGTTGGGTGAGCGTTCGTACCAGAACGCCGTCGAATACGCCCGTGACCGCCTGCAAAGCCGTTCGCCGACGGGCGCGCAGAACAAGGACAAAGCCGCTGACCCAATCATCGTGCACCCGGATGTACGGCGCATGCTGTTGACCATGAAAGCCTTGAACGAAGGCGGGCGCGCGTTCTCCAGCTACGTGGCGCTGCAACTGGACACCGCCAAGTACAGCGATGACGCGGCAACCCGCACCCGCGCCCAGGAGCTGGTATCGCTGCTGACCCCGGTGGCCAAGGCGTTCCTCACCGACATGGGGCTGGAAACCACGGTGCATGGCCAGCAGATCTTCGGCGGCCACGGCTACATTCGCGAATGGGGCCAGGAGCAATTGGTTCGCGATGTGCGCATCACCCAGATCTACGAAGGCACCAACGGTATCCAGTCACTGGATTTGGCCGGGCGCAAAATCGTTGGCAGCGGCGGGGCGCTGTACCGGCTGTTCGCTTCGGAAATCCGCAACTTTACCGCCAATGCCTGCGCTGACCTCGGTGAGTTCACCAAACCGTTGAACGCCGCCGTCGACACCCTCGACGAACTGACCGCATGGCTGCTGGACCGGGCCCAGAACAATCCGAATGAAATCGGCGCGGCTTCGGTCGAGTACCTGCACGTGTTCGGCTACACAGCGTACGCCTACATGTGGACGCGAATGGCCAAGGCTGCCATGAGCACGCATTCCAAAGACGATTTCTACGCCAGCAAACTGGCCACCGCGCGCTTCTACTTCGCCCGTCTGCTGCCACGCATCCACTCGTTGAGCGCGTCGGCCAAGGCGGGCAGCGAATGCCTCTATCAATTGGATGCAGAGCAGTTCTGAGCCCACGTAAAAAGGACCGGGAACCCCAACCATGATGGCGACAAAAATAATTCCGCCCGCCGACGGCGCCTATGCCTATCCCTTGCTGATCAAGCAATTGTTGCTGTCCGGCGTGCGCTACGAACCGGGGCGGGAAATCGTCTATGCCGACAAACTGCGCTACAGCTACCAGACCCTCAACCGGCGGATCCGCCGGCTGGCCAACGCCTTGACCGCTGCCGGCGTGAAGGCCGGAGATACGGTGGCCCTGCTCGACTGGGACAGCCATCGCTACCTGGAATGCTTCTTTGCCGTACCGATGATCGGCGCGGTGCTGCATACCGTGAACATTCGTCTTTCGCCGGATCAGGTGCTCTTCACCATGAACCATGCCGAGGACGACCTGGTGCTGGTGCATGATGATTTCCTGCCGCTGGTTGAACAGATTCACGGGCGGCTTGAGACCGTCAAAGGTTACCTGCAACTCACGGACGACATAGCAACCGACACGTCGCTACCGGTGCTGGGGGAATATGAAAACCTGTTGTCCGGGTCGGCCGACCAGTACGACTTTCCCGATTTCGATGAGAACTCGGTGGCGACCCTGTTCTACACCACGGGCACCACTGGCGACCCTAAAGGCGTGTATTTCACCCACCGCCAATTGGTCCTGCACACCTTGAATGCCGTGGGCACGTTGGGCGTCTATCAAGGCCTGCCGTTGCTGCGTTCCGATGATGTATACATGCCCATCACCCCGATGTTTCACGTGCATGCCTGGGGTGTGCCGTATGTCGCCACCCTGATGGGGCTCAAGCAGGTGTACCCCGGCCGCTACGAACCCAACAGCCTGGTCAGGCTGTATCGTGAGGAAAAGGTCACTTTTTCCCATTGTGTGCCGACCATTTTGCAAATGATCCTGAGCTGTGAGGAAGCGGCACAGACCCGTTTTGATGGTTGGAAAATGCTTCTGGGCGGCAGTGCGCTGACATTAGGTATTGCCAGCGAAGCGAGTGCCAAAGGTATTCAGGTGCACAGCGGTTACGGCATGTCGGAAACCTGTCCGCTGCTGTGCCTGACTTACCTGCGTGACGAAGACCTCGCTCAATCCACGCAAACCCAACTGGCCACCCGCATCAAGACTGGCACGCCGGTGCCGATGGTCGACCTGAAAATCATCGATGCCAATGGCAATGACGTTGCCCATGACGGCGAGTCTCTGGGCGAGATCGTGGTGCGCGCACCCTGGCTGACCCAAGGCTATTTGAAGGAGCCCGAAAAGGGCGCCGAGTTGTGGCACAACGGTTGGATGCACACCGGCGATCTGGCCTCCATCGACGTCTTGGGAGGTGTGGAAATCAAAGATCGAATCAAGGATGTCATCAAGACGGGCGGGGAGTGGATCAGCTCTCTGGAACTGGAGAGCCTGATCAGCCAACACGCGGCGGTGATGTCGGTCGCGGTCGTGGGCATTGCCGATGAGCAATGGGGCGAACGGCCGATGGCGCTGGTGGTGTGCGAGCCTGGGCAGTATCTCGACCGCAAGATCCTCGAGGCGCACCTGCAAGGGTTTGTCGAGCGTGGCCGCATCAACAAATGGGCGATTCCCAAGCAGTTCAAATTCGTCGCGGAGATTCCTAAAACCAGCGTCGGGAAGATCAACAAGAAGCTCATCCGGGAAAACGAATTGAGCTGAAAAAGAAGATGGGGACCTAGGGGCGAGTGTTCGAATCACACCGTCCCGACCCTATGGTTCAATGACTAGCCCAATCTGCAAAGGTTGGGCTTTTTCATGCCCGAAAAATACCCGCGATTAAAAAAACCATCAGTAGCCACTCATTCCCCGGCTTTCGTCGATTTGATGAGATTGTTGCGCAGCTTCACGATCGCATTCTGCATCTGCGTGAACTCGTCCGGTGTCAGGCCCGTTGCGTCGGAGAGGCCCATTTCGGGACGGCCTTCGCGCAACTGTCGACCATTCTTTGTCAGACTGATCCGCACCTGCCGCTCGTCCTCGGGATCACGCTGCCTCTGTAGATAGCCCATCGCTTCCAGCTTCTTCAGGATCGGTGTGAGCGTGTTCGATTCGAGAAACAGCTTCTCGCCCAGGCTGCCCACGGTTTGATTGTCTTCCTCCCACAACGCAACGATGGTGATGTATTGCGTATAGGTGAGCCCCAGCTGCTCGAGTATCGGCTTGTAGGCTTTGCCGAAGGCCAGGTTCGTGGAATAGACCGCAAAACACAGGAAGTCGGAGAGCTTCAGGCTGGCGGGAGCCGTCTTGTCGGTGGGTTTCATGTGCTTCCTCGTTGGCCAAAGTTGAAGGCTCGCAAAGGCAAAATATACCGCGTATGCGATTGTGTCGGAACAGCTCTGACTTTCGACTGTGGCCGGTTCGGCAGTAACGTCGAACCGGCCATACGGTGAATCATGAGGTGGGGGCGTTTATGGCCACGTCGATGTAGTGTTGAAGGGTTTGTGATTCGCATACGCTTAAAGCGTATGCGACATATATGGCATGTCGACCGTGCGGTGCATCATGCCGTGAGAACGTTCAGGGCCACGTCAATGTTACCCCGCGTCGCTTTCGAGTACGGGCAAATTTGATCTGCGGTATGCGCCAGCGTCGTCGCGATGTCATGCGCCAGACCTGGTACGCGCAGAGTCAACCGAGCCTGGAGGAAGTACGCCGGACCGGTCTGACCCAGATCGACTTCGATGTCGACGGACAGATCAGACGGCAGCACCACGTTCATTTCATTGGCCACCAGCCCGACGGCGGCGGTGTAGCAGGCCGACCATGCGCCGGCGAACAGCTGCTCTGCGGTTGGGTGCGGTGCAATGGTTTTGAACTCGTGCACCAGTTTCGCGTTTCCAGGCGACGAGAGCTGGATGTCGAGGCTGCCGTTATGGCCCCGCGAAGTGTTGCCAGCGGCGCTAACGGTGGTGTGAGTCTTGCCGGTGGCCAGTACTTTTTCGATCTTGCTCATGGGGTGGATCCTCAACGTTTCAAAAGATGTGATTTATGTCTCGTATACGTTTGTATCGTATGCGATGTAATAATAATTGCGCAGGCCCCCATCGATGTCAATTGATCGCGTTGCGTCTGCCGACGAGTGGTGCGGCCACACAATAACGTCGACCGTTTCAACGATATGCCGAATTCGTCATCAACCTGACCTAAAGCGATCAAGCCGTGAGCCTTGGAATGGCCCACCCTGACCGGTCTGTCCAAGGAGATGAGCATGATCCGACTGACCCTGATCGAAGCCCGTGAACTGGCCGAATCGATCCTGTTGCACAACGGTTTTAATCTGGCCCACGCGCAAGCGGTGGCGGCGACGGTGATCGCCGGCGAGCGCGATGGCTGCGCCTCCCACGGTTTGTACCGGATTCTGGGTTGTGTGAATTCCCTGCGGGCCGGCAAGGTGTCGGCCGATGCCGAGCCGCAGGTGATCGACCAGGCGCCGTCGATCGTGCGGGTGGATGCTGGTGGTGGTTTTTCACAGTTGGCGTTTCAGGCCGGGCTTGGGTTGCTGGCGGAGAAAACCCGGGCCAACGGGATTGCGGCGTTGGCGATCAATCGCTGTGTGCATTTCTCGGCGCTGTGGGTGGAGATCGAGCAGTTGACCGCTACCGGGTTGGTGGCGCTGGCGTGTAATCCGAGCCATGCCTGGGTGGCACCGGCCGGGGGACGTGTGCCGGTGTTCGGCACCAATCCCATTGCCTTTGGCTGGCCGCGGGCGGGGCAGGATCCGTTTGTGTTCGACTTCGCCACCAGTGCGATTGCCCGTGGCGATATCGAGTTGCATCGACGTGCCGGCAAGGCGATTCCCGAGGGTTGGGGCGTGGACGCTGAGGGCCGGCCGAGCACCGATGCCAATGTGGTGCTCGATGGCGGTGCGATGCTGACGTTCGGTGGGCACAAGGGCTCGGCGCTGGCGGCAATGGTGGAGTTGATCGCCGGGCCTTTGATCGGTGATTTGACCAGTGCCGAGTCGCTGGCCTACGACGCGGGCAGCAAGTCGTCGCCGTACCATGGCGAGTTGATCATTGCGCTGGATCCGCGACGTTTTCTGGGGGCGGCCACTGAGGAACATTTGGCCCGGGCTGAAGTGTTGTTTCAGGGCATTGAAGGGCAGGGCGCACGCTTGCCATCGCAACGGCGTTATGCGGCGCGGGCACGAAGTGTGGTGGAGGGAGTACAGATTCCCGAGGCGCTGTACAACGACCTGAAAGCATTGCTGGCTTGAATGCGTGAAAACCTGTAGGAGCGAGGCTTGCCCGCGAAGGCGTCTCGACATTCACCATTGATGTCGTCTGATACACCGCCTTCGCGGGCAAGCCTCGCTCCTACAGGAGGTCGTGTTTTTACAGCGGTTCGCGGTGGATGTTGCCATCAACCAGTCGCGCAATGCCCAACGGGTTGGCGTTTTTCAGGGCGTCGGGCAGCAAGGCGTCCGGGCAGTTCTGGTAGCAAACCGGGCGCAGGAAGCGCTCGATGGCCAGGCTGCCGACCGAGGTGCCACGGGCATCGGAGGTCGCCGGATAAGGCCCGCCATGCACCATGGCGTCGCAGACTTCGACGCCGGTGGGGTAGCCGTTGAACAGCACGCGGCCGACCTTTTGCTCCAACAGTACCAACAGATCTGTGTGTTCCTTCAGATCCTGGGCTTCGCCAATCAACGTGGCGGTGAGTTGACCGTGTAAACTGTTCAGCGCTTGCCGCAACTCGGCCTTGTCGACCACTTCGACGACTAGGGTGGTCGGGCCGAACACTTCTTCCTGCAACAGCGGATCACCCTTGAACAGCAGACTGGCGTCGGCCTTGAACAGTTGTGGCCGCGCTTGATTGCCGTGCTGATCCTGGCCCGCCAGGCGGATTATTCCCGGATGGTCGAGCAAGGCCTGCACACCTTTTTCGTAGCTGCCGAGGGTGCCGGCGTTGAGCATGGTTTGCGCCGGTTGTTCGGCCATCAAGGCACTGAGCCGCGCGATGAAAGCGCTGAAGTGGGGTGAGCGCATACCGATCACCAACCCCGGATTGGTACAGAACTGACCGCAACCCTGGACCACCGACGCCACCAGTTCACCGGCGATTTTCTCGCCACGTACTTGCAAGGCTCCGGGCAAAACCAGCACCGGGTTGATGCTGCTCATTTCGGCGAACACCGGGATCGGTTGTGGCCGTGCGGCGGCCATGTCACAGAGGGCGCGACCACCTTTTAACGAGCCGGTGAAACCGACGGCCTGGATCGCCGGATGCTTGACCAGCGCTTCACCGACGCCTGCACCGTAGATCATGTTGAACACACCTTTGGGCATGTCGGTTTGCTCGGCGGCGCGGATGATTGCATCGGCCACGCGTTCGGCGGTCGCCATGTGTCCGCTGTGGGCCTTGAACACCACCGGGCAACCGGCGGCCAGGGCGGCAGCGGTGTCACCGCCGGCGGTGGAAAAGGCCAGCGGGAAATTACTGGCACCGAACACGGCCACCGGGCCGACGCCGATCCGGTATTGGCGCAGGTCGACCCGTGGCAGCGGCTGACGTTCGGGCAAGGCGCGGTCGATGCGCGCACCATAGAAATCGCCCCGGCGCAGAACCTGAGCGAACAGGCGCATTTGGCCGCTGGTACGGCTGCGTTCGCCTTGAATGCGCCCGGTCGGCAGGGCTGTTTCGCGGGTGACCAGAGCGACGAATTCATCATCCAGCGCATCCAGTTGCGTGGCGATCGCCTCAAGAAATTCTGCGCGGCGAGTTGCCGGCAGATTGCGGAAGATCGGGTAAGCGGCAGCAGCGGCCTGGGCGGCGGCGTCCACTTCCTCAGCGGTGGCTTGGATGAACGAGTAGGGCAGTGCTTCGCCGGTGCTGGCGTCGTGGCTTTGCAGAGTGATGCTGCCGGCGGCGCTGCGAGCGCCGCCGATGTAGTTGTGGCCGATGATTTGGAACATGGAAAAACTCCTGTCGGGAAAGGTGAGGCAGGACCGTTGCAGCTCAATCAAGGTGCTGAGCCGTGCGCTGTTTTGTGGCGAGCGAGCTTGCTCGCGTTGGGCTGCGTAGCGGCCCCAAAATAGCGGCAACAATTGCCTATTTTGCGAGTGCTGCGCACTCGAGCGGGAGCAAGCTCCCTCGCCACAGAGTGGGGTGTGACAGGTACAACGCTCAAACCAACTAATCACCCCGGCGTGCCATGGCCGGCGCGGCGCTATCCAGCGCAGCAATACGCGCAGCGGATTCGGCATCCACCAGGTGTAACGACTTGCCACGGGTTTCCCGGGTCAGGCCGACGGCCACGATGGAGATCAGCGCGGCGCCCACCAGGTACCAGGCGATGGGTGTCGAGCTGTGATATTTGTTGAGCAGGGTGATGGCGATCAGCGGTGCCAGGGAACCAGCGAAAATCGGCGCCACCTGGTAGCACAGTGAAAGGGCGGTGTAGCGCACATGGGTCGGGAACATTTCGGCCATCAGCGCCGAGTAGGGCGCATAGGTCATCGACTCGATGCCCAGGCCCAGGATGATCGCCGCCATGATCAGCCAGTTGTTGCCGGTGTCCATCATCGGGAAACCGACAAAGCCCCAGAACGCGGTGAGTACCGCGCCGGTCAGGTAGATCGGTTTGCGCCCGACGATATCCGACAGATAGCCCATCAACGGAATCAGGAAGAAGTGCACCAAGTGCGCGCCGAACATCAGCAGCAGGATTTCCGAGGTGTCCTTGTGCACCACCAGTTTCAGGTAGGTGATCGAAAAGGTGACCACGGTGTAATAGAGGATGTTCTCGGCAAAGCGTGCGCCAATCCCGACCAGCACGGCGCGCCAGTGATGACGCAGCACTTCGACCACGCCCAGCTGTTGCTGCTTGGTCTGCGCTTGACGGGCCTGGGCTTCTTTGAAGATCGGCGCGTCATCGACGCTGGTGCGAATCCAGTAGCCGATCAGCACCACCACCGCCGAGAACCAGAACGCCACGCGCCAGCCCCAAGCGAGGAATTGTTCTTCCGACAGGTTCGATGACAACAGCAGCAGCGCGACGGTGGCCACCAGGTTGCCGGCCGGCACCCCGGCTTGCGGCCAACTGGCCCAGAAGCCTCGGCGATTGTCGGGGCAGTGTTCGGACACCAGCAAAATCGCACCGCCCCATTCACCACCAAAGGCAAAGCCCTGGATCAGCCGCAGCAGCACCAATAACACCGGCGCGGCATAGCCGATCTGGTCGAAGCCGGGCAGGCAGCCCATCAGGAAAGTGGTGATGCCGACCACCACCAGGCTCAGTTGCAACAGGCGTTTTCGGCCGAATTTGTCACCGTAGTGACCGAACACCAGACCGCCCAGTGGGCGAGCGAGAAAGCCGACCGCGTACAGGGCGAAAGCGGCAATGATGCCGTCGATGGGGCTGTCGGTCTGGCGGAAGAACAACTGGCCGAAGACCAGTGCGGAGGCTGTGCCGTAGAGAAAGAATTCGTACCACTCGGCGACGGTGCCAGCCATGGCGGCGGCCACTACGCGTTTGAGTCCCGAGGGGGTGGTTGCGCTTTGCGTGTGTAGAGGATTGGACATGCTGGCGTTTCCTGTAGGGGCGCAAAAACAGGCAGCCGGGCCGGGTCCGCAAAGACCCGCCCGGCAATCACTCAGAGACCGACGTCTGGCAACTCCGGACGGTTAGCCAAGGCCTTGGCCATGATCTGCTCGACGAACACCCGATCGGCTTCCGGCAGTGCCAGGCGTGGCGGACGGGTCAGCGCACTGCCGCGACCGGCGATGGCTTCACAGAGCTTGATGCACTGCACCAGGTCGGCACGGGCATCGAGGTGCAGGATCGGCATCAGCCATTCGTAGATCGGCATGGCTTCGGCAAAGCGACCGGCCTTGGCCAGACGGAAGATGGTTTCGCCTTCTTTCGGGAACACGTTGGACATGCCCGAGACCCAGCCCTCGGCACCCACCGCGATGCTTTCCAGCACCACATCGTCGAGACCTGCGAACAGCACGAAACGGTCGCCGACTTCATTGCGCACGTCGATGAAACGGCGGGTATCGCCGGACGAATCCTTGAAGCACACCACGTTGTCGCAGTCGGCCAGGGAAATCAGGATGTCCGGGGTGACGTCGTTTTTGTAGATCGGCGGGTTGTTGTAGACCATCAGCGGTACGTCGGCGTTTTTTGCCACGTAGCGGTAGTGCTCGGCGGTCTCGAACGGCTTGGAGCCGTAGACCAGCGCCGGCATCAGCATCACGCCGTCGACGCCGACCCGGCGCACGGCATTGGCGACCTTGGCCGCTTGCACGCTGGTGAACTCGGCCACACCGCAGATCACTGGCACGCGACCCCGGGAGGCGTCGACCGCGACTTCGGTCACGGCGATTTTTTCTTCGGCGGTCAATGAGGTGTTTTCCCCCACCGAACCGCACACCACCAGGCCTGAGACGCCGTCACGGATCACGTTGGAAATCACCTGATGGGTTTTTTCCAGGTTGATGGAGAAGTCATCGTTGAATTGAGTGGTCACCGCGGGGAAGACGCCACTCCAGTTAATACGTTTGCTCATTGTTGCCTCCGGTTCGTTTTTGTATTTCGTATACGATATTTCAAGTGGCAATGTTCGGCTAGTGCTTTTTTCAATCAATCAGGTTTTTTTGCTGGTGGGTGAAATCACTGTGGCTAGGGAGCTTGTGTGGTGAGGCAGCCCTTGTGGTAAGGGGGCTTTTGTGGCGAGGGAGCTTGCTCCCGTTCGGCTGCGCAGCAGTCGTGAAACCAGAGTACCGATTGTTTCAGACAAACCGCGATTACAGCATTGGGGCTGCTGCGCAACCCAGCGGGAGCAAGCTCCCTCGCCACAGAAGCTGCCTTGCCACAAAAGCACCTTCTCCATACAAACATCCTCGCCACAAAAGCTCTGCTTCGGCGTCAGGCACCCGGCCACGTGTCTGACAGGCGATAGCCTTGTGGCCACGGATCGCTCGGGTCGAGCAGCAATTGGTGGGTGCCGGTGATCCAGGCCCGGCCGGATATGCATGGGTAGATCGCTGGGCGTCCGGCCACTTCGGTCAGGGAGTCGATGCGGCAGTGGAATTCGGAACCGATGATCGAACGGCCAATAAAGCGCTCGCCCACGTGCATCAAGCCCTTGGCCTGCAGCACCGCCATGCGCGCCGAGCAACCGGTGCCGGTGGGCGAGCGGTCGATCTTGCCGGGTTGAATCACTACCGCGTTGGCACCCGTGGCGATGCCATTTTCAACGACGATGGGCGCGGCAATCTGGCAGAAGGAAATATGCGACCACTCGGGGTTCAGCGGATGGACGAAGCCCAGCTGTTCATTGGCCGCGCGAGTGATTTTCAGCCCGACCGCCACTAGGTCGGCAGCCTCATCGGGGCGAATGGAAAAGCCCAGTCGTTCAGCGTCGGCGATCACAAAACTGTCGCCGCCGTACGCAGTGTCAACCTGCAACGAGCCGAGGCCTTCGACTTCGATCCAGGCGTCGAGGCGATCAGCGAAGGAGGGCACGTTCTTGATTTCTACCCGCTCGACCTTGCCGTCACGGCAGTCGGCCACGGCCTCGATCAGGCCGCCGGGCGCTTCGAGTATCAGTCGGGTTTGCGGTTCGGTCATCGGCAGGATGCCGCTGTCGAGCAGCACCGTGGCGACGCACAGCGAATTGGAACCGGACATCGGTGGCGTGTCCGCCGGTTCCATGATGATCCAGGCCATCTGTGCCCTTGGGTCCTTGGCCGGCACCAGCAGGTTGACGTGGCGGAACACGCCGCCGCGAGGTTCGTTGAGGACGAAGTTGCGCAGTGTCTGGTCCTTGGCGATCCAGCGCGATTGTTCCCAAACGGTGGCCCCGGGCGGCGGGGCGACGCCGCCGACGATCACATCACCGACTTCACCTTCGGCGTGGCAACTGACTACATGAATGACTTTTGATGAGCGCATGGTTTGATCCTTTTTCTGTCTGTGCGGGCCCCTTCGCGGGCAAGCCTCGCTCCTACATTTATCTGTGGCGGTCACCGACTTTGTGTACACCACCCAACCCTGTAGGAGCGAGGCTTGCCCGCGAAGGGGCCAGCCGTTACTTCACCGATTTCAGAAACGCCGCAGTCTCCGCATGCACCGGATTACCAATCACCTGATCCGGCGAACCAATCTCATGCACCAGCCCATTGCGAAAGAACGCCACACGATCAGACACATCGCGGGCAAAGCGGATTTCGTGGGTCACCAGCACCATGGTCATGCCGTCTTCGGCGAGCATGCGCATGGTGTCCAGCACCTCGCCGACCAATTGCGGATCGAGGGCCGACGTGGCTTCGTCGAACAGCATGTAGTCCGGCGACATGGCCAGGGCGCGGGCAATCGCCATGCGCTGTTGCTGACCACCGGACAACTTGCCCGGGAAGGTCTTGAGCTTGTCGCCAAGGCCCACGTGGGTCAGTTGCTGCACCGCCAGTTCCTCGGCCTCGCGCTTGCTTTTACCCAAGACTTTGCGCGGGGCAAGCATCACGTTCTCCAGCACTGTCAGGTGCGGGAAGGCGTTCCATTGCTGGAACACGATGCCGATTTTCTGCCGCAGGCGATTGAGGTCGGTGGCGCTGTCGTGGACCTCGACGCCGTCGACGCGAATGCTGCCTTTCTGGATCGGTTCCAGGCCGTTGATGCACATCAGCAGGGTCGATTTGCCGGAGCCCGAGCCGCCGATGATCGACACCACCTCGCCCTTGTTCACCGTCAGGCTGACACCCTTGACCACGGCGAGGTCGCCGAAGGATTTATGTACGTTGTCGATCTCAATCATTTTCTTGCCACCTTCTTTCCAGACGAGCGCCCAGGCGTGCGACCACCAGGCTCATGACGTAGTAAATAAGGCCCGCGATGCACAGCACCAGCAGCGGTTCCTGGATGCGGGTGACGATGGTTTGCGAGGCGCGCAGCAGTTCGACGATGCCGATCCACATCACCAGTGCGGTGTCTTTCATCACGCCGAGCACCAGGTTCAGCCAGCCGGGAAACGCCACCCGGGTGGCCATCGGCAGGACGATCCAGCGCAGGTCCTGCAGGAAGCTCAGGCCCAGCGAGCGACTGGCCCGGCGCAGGGTGAACGGCACCGAAAGCACACCAGCGCGCACGATCTCGGTGAAGTACGCAGCGGCGTAAACCCCCAGCACGATGCAGCCGACGCTGAAGGCGCTGATGTTCAAGCCGACGATGCTTTTGAGCGAGTTGAACAGCACGAACTGGATCAGCAACGGCACGCTGCGAAACACGTCCAGCACCCAGGCCAAGGGCAAACTGGCCCGTGGCAACAAGGCCCGCAGCAGACCGAAGAGCAAGCCGGCGAGGGAGCCGAGCATGATCGACCAGAACGTCAGTTGCAGCGTGACCCAGGCGCCATTGAGCAGGAACAACAGGTCATTGGAGGAAAAACCGGTGGCAAACATGGACAGCTCCTCAGTAACGGAACAACCGCCAGGCCATCAGCCGGGCTGCCGCGACGATCGCCTTGGCAATCAGGTAATACAGCACCGCTGCAATGGCGAAGAACTCGAAGGTGCGGAACGTTTTGACGTTGTAATCCTGGGTCACGCCGGTCAGGTCATTGTTCAGTCCGACGATCACCCCCAGCGACGTCATCAGCACCGCCCAGACCATCTGATTAGTCAGTGGGTAGAAGACGATCCGCAGCAACTGCGGGACGATGATCATGCGGTAGGCCTGGAAGGCGCTCATGCCCAGCGAACGTGCGGCGCGCACTTGTGTGTCCGGTACGGCCTTGAGGCCTCCGCGAAAGTTCTCCGCCAGATACCCGGCATTGTTGAAGGTGATCCCGGCCAGCAGGGCGAGCCATGAACTGACGTGCAGGCCCAGCGAGCCGAGGCCGAAGTAGAGGACGTAGATCTGGAACAGCGACGGGGTGTTGCGCGCGATCGATACCCAGCCGTTGCCGATGCCGCGCAGCAGCGGGTTTTTGCTTTCGCGCATCACGGTCAGGGCCAGGGCGATCAGTACGCCGAAAATCATCGACAGCGCAGCGGTCTCGAAGGTGACCAGGGCACCGGCAAGCATGTCCGGCAGGGCGCGCAGCGCTGAGCGCCATTGGAAGCTGTAATCAAACATGCGCAGGGCTCTCCAGTAGGGCGGCAGGTTGTAGCCACGCCGGCAGGCGCCCGCTGGCGGTGGCATTGCAGGCGGCATCGACGCATTCTTTGATGCTGGCGAAATGCACCTTGCGGCCCACCAGGCCGGGTGCGTAATGGGCGTATTTGCCGGAGTTGGTCATCAAGGTTTTTGCGGCCAGCGGGATCACCGGTTCGCCGAGCATGCACCAGCAGGTATCGGTGACCAGGGTGGCGCCGAAAGCTTCGATCACGGCGATATGCCCGGCTTCGCGAGCCTGCTCCAGTACGGCACGGCCGCAGGTAATGGCGAGGACCACGTCAGGGTGTTTGTGCCGGCCGATGCACAATCGCGCGAGGTGGGCGAACTCGCTGAAGGAGAAATGCGGATTGCCCAGCGACACCACATCCACCCGGCTGTCGCGGGCACTGTTGAGTTCGCGCCAGCTGAGCAATAGATCGTTCAGTCGGATTTTTTCCACGGGTAGAAACCCATCCACTTCCAGCACCTGCGCCGGGTCGATAGCCTCCGGGGTTATCCCGGCGATATGGAACAAAGGCGCGGCGGAGGTGGTGGCAAATGCCGCGCCGAAAGCCTTGAGGTCGTCCAGGCTCGGCTGGCGGTTTTCCAACCCGCGCACCAGTGGAATCCGGCTGCCCGCCAGCGCGCCGATGTGGTAACCGAGCAGCGGGTAGAAGGCGTCGTCCAGTTCACCCAAGGCGGGTAACTCGATTTGCAGGCCAGCCTTGCGTTGCGCGTCCAAATGGCAGCCGATCAACGGGGCGCGACCGGTCAGCGCGATGCAGATGTCCAGGTAGTCCGGGTACTTCAGGGTGCGTGCGCCGAGCACGCTGTTGGCGTAAACCACCGCGTTGGATTCGGCCCAGACGATCTGCTCGCCGGCCTTCGGCGCGCTGTCGAGCAGGTAGGGCGCGCAGGTGAAACTCAGCTGTGCACCCATCGCCATATAGGCATCGCCCAAGGCACTGGCCGGTTCACCGAGGGCCGGGTCGATGCCCAGCTCGCGCCAGCGGCGCTGGTCCACGGAAATCGAATTGAGGGTGGTGGGCACCCGCACTGTTGCTCCCCATTGCACCAACTGTTGGGCAAAACGCAGGCTCGCCGGTCCCGTGTAGATACAGCCGTCGATGTGCGCCTGAGTGACGTCCAGCAGACTGTGCGCACCTTGCAATTCGGCCATGCGCAAAACGATCTGCATGGCCACCTGCGCGGCCTTGCCATACTGGCCGTCGAGCAACGCCCGGTCGTGTTCGGTGAGTTCGATCGCGGTGGCAATATCGGTGCTCGGCAAGAGGCTGCCGAGTGCCTGCCAGGCATCGCCCGGCAGGTGCTCGAACAGACTCAGCGTTGTGTCCTCGACCCGAGCGAAGGCCTTGCCGCGCAGGGCGGCGAAGGCCTCCCGGCCGATGCACAGCACCGGCAGGGAACGCTCGAAAATGGTCTGTGCCACGAGCACACCCAGGGTCAGGATCTCATCGGGTTCGGCCAGCACCAATGCCGCGGGTGCGTGACCGTTGCTGATCAGTTCCATCAACACGCTACTGCCGGTGCACGAGCCGCGACCGCTGGGGATGGCCAGCACGCGGCCGGCCAGGTATTCGCCGCTGAGCGGGTGGTGACGGTCAATGATCTCGCCGCTATACGGATCGACCCCGCCCCAGAAACTCAACCCGATATCGGCGAACAGCAGGGCGCCCTCGGCGGCGCCCGCGACCAGGCTGCGACCGGTCAGAGAAGTGGGCCTAGGCATGCCGGACACCTTAGTAGTAGACCTGTGGCACGGTCAGGTTGGTCGGCGAAATTTCAGTGCCAACCCATTTGACGAACAACTCCTTGTAACGACCGGTGCGCACCTGCTGGTTGACGAACAGGTTGAGGTAATTGAGCAGGCCATACTCGTTGCGCTTGGCGCCGAGGGAAACGTAGTCGATCACGTACGGCGCGTTCCCGGCGACTTTCAGGTTTTTGTATTTGCCCGACTTGAGGGTGGCGGCGGCCACGGTGTTGGTGACCACGGTGGCGGCGATATGGCCTTGGGCGACGGCAAGCAACGTGTCGTTTTGCGACTGATAGGCACGGAAGGTACCGGTGCCCCAGCTCTTCACGTCTTTCTCCAGAGCGATGGCTTCATAGGTGCCGCTGGTGTTGCCGACGGGTTTGCCCTTGAGGTCATCGAAGCTATTGATGCCGGTGTCGTCGCGGGTCAGCACCACCATCTGGAAGGCAAAGTAAGGCACGGTGAGGCCGACGGTCTTGGCCCGTTCGAGGGTGTCGGAGGTGGAGGCGACGATCACGTCGGCCCGCCCGGAAACGAGCGCCGGAATGCGGTCCGGGAATGGCGTCTCGACCACTTCGGCGTCGACCCCAAGGATTTTCGCCAGGTCATGGCAGTAGTCCACGTCAAAACCGGCCGGGTTGTTACCGGCATCGCGAAAACCCATGGGCGGGAAATCCAGGGTCACGGCGCAGCGCAGCTTGCCCGAACCGATGATGTCGTCGAGCTTGTCGGCCTGAGCGGTGGCGATAAAAGAGGTACTGAGAACAGCGCTGAGGGCTACGGCAAATGCGGGGTTTTTCATAGAGGCCTCGTTGATGTGAAGTGCTGTTGGATATCGTATTGGGGATTTCGTATACGATATTAACAATAGCAATCAACGTGCCCATTTCCAGGCCGAGGCGTGAATTTATTGTCAGGCCTTGAAGTAGAGGTGTTGGAGTGGCGCAATTGGATGTCGTGAAAGTTTGGACCCGCAACGGCAGGTGTTACAGATGGGAGCAATGGTTGTGCGGAGCGCCCCTTTAAGGAACACCGGGCCTGCTGATCGTTCCCACGCTCCGCGTGGGAATGCCTCAACGGACGCTCTGCGTTCGGCTCTGGAAGGGACGCGGAGCATCCCGGGCTGCATTCCCACGCA
>NZ_AKJB01000085.1:0-66191 GCF_000282555.1 Pseudomonas sp. GM102
GCCCGCCATTATCGGCGGTATCGCCAGCCTGATAGCGAGCCAGCAGGCATGGCCATTGTCGCTGCTATGCACTTTGCTGGCCGTGGGCGCGCTGCTTTGCGTAGTGCTCGCGCCCGGCCGTCGAACCACTTAGAACGCGCTGCGGAAAATCTCCTCGATCTGCCGCTGATCCGCCTTCCGTGGATTGGTCAGTCCACAGGCGTCTTTCATGGCATTGCCGGCAAGCACCGGGATGTCGTTGAGCCTGGCACCGAGCTCACGTAAGCCGGCGGGAATTTCCACGTCCCTGGCCAGAGTGCGAATGGCCGCAATCGCTGCCTGAGCGCCCTCCTCGGGGCTGAACCCGCGAATGTCGGCGCCCATCGCGCGGGCAACATCAGTCAGGCGGTCGGCGCAGACCAGCGCGTTGAAACTTTGCACATGAGGCAGCAACACCGCATTGCACACACCATGGGGCAAGTCGTAGAACCCACCTAGCTGGTGAGCCATCGCGTGAACATAGCCAAGGGACGCATTGTTGAACGCCATGCCGGCGAGGAACTGCGCGTAAGCCATGTTTTCCCGCGCGATCATGTCACTGCCGTCGCGTACGGCCAGGCGCAGGTTATTGCTGATCAAGGTGATGGCTTTCAGCGCACAGGCATCGGTAATCGGGTTGGCCGCCGTGGAGACGTAGGCTTCGATGGCGTGGGTCAGTGCGTCCATGCCGGTGGCGGCAGTCAGGCCCTTGGGCATGGCGACCATCAGCGCCGGATCGTTGACTGACAGCAGCGGCGTGACGTTGCGATCGACGATGGCCATTTTCACGTGACGCGATTCATCGGTGATGATGCAAAAACGGGTCATCTCGCTGGCAGTGCCGGCGGTGGTGTTGATCGCGATCAGCGGCAGTTGCGGTTTGGTCGACTGATCGACACCTTCGTAGTCACGAATCGTCCCACCGTTTGTGGCGCACAAGGCGATGCCCTTGGCGCAGTCGTGAGGCGAGCCGCCGCCCAGCGACACCACGAAATCACAGCGACTTTCCTTGAGCAGACCCAGGCCAAGTTCGACGTTGGCAATGCTCGGATTCGGCTTCGCGCCGTCGAAGATCACCGAGTCGATGTCCTGCAACGCCAGTTTCTCGGCAATCATCGACGCCACGCCAGCCTTGGCCAGCCCGGCGTCGGTGACGATCAGCGCCTTGCGAAAACCATACTTGCGAATGGCGTCCATAGCTTCGTCCAGGCAACCGGTGCCCATGATGTTCACAGCGGGGATGAAAAAAGTACTGCTCATGCGCGAGTCTCCTGGCTGAAGCCGAATCAACAGCACCGATCCGGCGGGTGCGCACAGGATCGACCCATTAGTTGTGCGGTAACTTGATCTGGCTCAAGTCCGGGTCGTGATAAAGTCGCCGTCCATCAGACCTTTTGCTTTGAGACAACGAACGCAATGACCGATTTCCAGGATGTCGATGCCCAACTTGAAGACTGGAACGCCTTGCGCACCACCGCCTCTTTCGGCGGCCTGCTGGTGGGTAACGGTGCCAGTCGTGCGGTATGGGACGACTTCGGCTATGACTCGCTGTTCGAAAACGCCCGCACTGTCGAAGAGAAGCCTCTGAGCCAATCCGAATTGAGCGTGTTCGACGCGATGCAAACGCGCAGTTTCGAGCAAGTGCTTGGGGCGCTGAAAACCACCAGCCGGGTCAACAAGGCGTTGGCCGTCAGCTCTGCCGCGCCGCGCAATCGCTATTACGCGATCAAGGAAGCGCTGATCAACACTGTGCATGCGGTGCACATCCCTTGGCGGTTGGTGGTGCCCTCGACGCTGGCGACGATCAATCAGGAACTGGGCAGCTATCGAACGGTGTTCACCACCAATTACGACTTGCTCAACTACTGGGCGATCCAGCACCGGCCTGACGTTGTTAGCGATCTGTTCCAGGGCACCGAGCCGCGCTTTGATTTGAGCCTGACCGCGACAGACAAAACCCGTCTGCTGTACCTGCACGGTGGCCTGCATCTGGTGCGCAATCAGGATGGCACGGCGCGTAAATTGATGTCGACCGAGGGAACGTTGCTGGGCAGTTTCGCCATCAACAATACAATCAAGACCCTCGACGACGTGCCGCTGTTCGTCAACGAAGGTCCGACCCAGGACAAGCTCAAGACCATCCGCAGCTCCGATTACCTGTCGTTCTGCTATGACCAGTTACTGGACCATGGCGATGGGCTGTGCATCTTCGGGCATGCCCTTGGCGAGCAGGACAGCCACATCATTCATGCCTTGCGCCAGGCGAAACCGAAGACAGTGGCGATCTCGATTTACCCGCGCAGCAAGGCGTTCATCCAGCATCAGAAGCGGCATTACACGAAGGTGTTTGAGGGGACGGGAGTGGAGCTGCGGTTTTTTGACTCGAAGACGCATGCGCTGGGTAGTCCGAAGCTGACTGTACCGGTCGAGGTTTAGGTCAAGATCAAAAGATCGCAGCCTTCGGCAGCTCCGATGTCGGAGGCTGCGATCTTTTTTATCGGTTAAATGCCCGCTGCGTTCTTTAAAGCTTCGCGCCGGAACGGCTGATCCTTCAGCACCTGAGCGATAAAGGTGTCTGCAATCAACTGCACATGCTCGAACTGTCCTCCGGATGCATTGAACGCACCGCGCCAGGACTTGGTCTGGTTATGGACCGTGTAGACACCCAGCACCTCTGTGCCATGGCTGAGGCTAAAGATCAGCGTACTGTCCCAACTCACTGGCACCGGAACCAGAAACAGCGTGAAGGCGCTCAGAAACATCTGTGGCTGCAACGCGCCGACATCGCTGTTGGCAATGACCAGCACGTTGTAACCGTCAGCGCTTCGACCGGCCTTGACCTCGTCGAACGTACCGCGACGGCGCAGTTCGTCCCGCAGCATCCAGCTTGGGAGCCCCATAACACTGACATTGATCACCGGTAGTTGCTGGTTGTAATCAACCTCAGGGGCTTTAAGTGTATGGGTTGCCTGACAGCCACCGAGCAGCAGGGTCAGCCACAGAAACAGTGCTTTGGTGCGCATTAAAGTTTTCCTGAGAGCATGGATTTGTAAACGGAGGAGCTCGCTCCATCCTCTTCGCGGATGAACGGCGTTGCCGAATAAAGGTTTGGCAGGTCCAGCCGTTGCAGTCCTGGTACTTGGGGATATTTCGCCCGCACCAACGCTGAGTCACGCTCAAGGTGGTCGCTGTGCAAAAAGAGGCAAGTGGATTGTCCAGGCGTCACGCAGCCCGCACGGAAATCACCGATGTAGTAAGCCTTGCCGGCTTCTAATTGAAACGGAATGGTGAAATCTTCCCGGCTCCAGGACACCGAGGAACCACGATCGAAGCGCAGGTTATAGAGCTCATAACGCCCGGGTTTGAGCGGCATGACAAACAGTGTGCCGATTCCGTGCCCTGTCTCGCGCACATCCCGCGGTGTGCGAGCATAAAACTCATTGTGCAAACGCGCCGTGGCAAAGTTGTCGCTGCCTCGCTGGCGAATCATCAGCATTTGTTCCTGTGCGGTATTGACCGCCTTGGGCCAGATACCGACAACACCCACCACATAAGCCACGCCTGAGCCGGCGTTGGGCGTGAGTTCTTCGTCGATGTGAATCGGGGACATGCTGTGACAACCCGCCAGGCACAGAAGCAATGTCAGTAGAGCAAAAACGCGGATCATGGAAGAAAACCCTCTTCAGTGAATATTTGAAGACGTCACGAAAGAGGGCTTGCAGAACCACTTCCATGTAATGGACGCGGAGAATAATGGAAATGATGGCACTTGGCCAGAATTCGGTCGCCAATGATCTGGCGACCTTTGATGGAAAGTATTTTCGATCAGAGCACCGGCAAGGTCTTGTCCTTGATCATCGTGGTCGGACCGTTGGCTTTAACGCTGGCGATGCCTTTATCCCTCGCGGCATCCGATGAGTAGGATTCGCTGCTGCCGATGATCTGATGGTTGGCAGCCTTGAGGTTGAAGTAAGGATGACCATCCTTGGTGGTTTTTTTCTCGTAGCGTTCGTCCAGCGGACTGTTGGCCTGAACCGAGGCGATACCGCCGTCGGCCGCGCCGCGCGTGGTGTACAGCTCGCTGGTCAGAATGGTTTCGGCATTGGCCGCTTTCAATACAAACTTGAACTGACCGTTGCTGGTCTTGCTCACTTCGTACCATCCAGACATGCTTTTTCTCCTTGGCGATTGAGAGGTTTCGCGCTTCAGAGTAAAGACCAAGTCAGGATTTCTGTCGCCTGTGCCGACCCCTTCGCGGGCAAGCCTCGCTCCCACAGGTTTTGTGCCGAACGCAAAAATTCGCGGTCAACCGAAATCCTGTGGGAGCTAGGCTTGCCCGCGAAGGCGTCCTCAAAATTGATACAAACCGCTCTATTTCACCGCAGCCCGCACCACCGACAACTCAGGTGTCTGCACCCGACGCTGGCTCAGATAGCGCATACAACTCACTCGCAAGAACGAGGCGAAATTCACCACTTCGCCGCGGTAGTCCATCACCTCTTCATACAGCTTGGCGATCAACTGATTGGTGGTCATGCCGTCGACCTCGGCGATTTCGCTGAGGATGTCCCAGAACTGATTCTCCAGCCGCAGGGTGGTGACCACCCCGCAGATGCGCAGCGAGCGGGAGCGCGACTCGTAGAGAATCGGATCGGCCTTGACGTAGAGCTCGCACATGGACAGGTCCCTCGTTACAGCGTGATTTTGGTGCCCAGCAACCCAAGGAAACCGGCCAGCCAGCTCGGGTGCGCCGGCCAGGCCGGTGCAGTGGCCAGATTGCCTTGAACGTGACCTTGCGTCACCGGGATATCGATGAACGTGCCGCCAGCCAGGCGCACTTCCGGAGCACATGCCGGATAGGCGCTGCACTCGCGACCTTCAAGAATGCCTGCTGCGGCCAACAGTTGCGCACCGTGACACACGGCGGCGATCGGTTTGCCTGCCTTGTCGAACGCTCGCACCAGGTCCAGGACTTTTTCGTTCAGGCGCAGGTACTCCGGCGCACGACCGCCCGGCACCAACAGCGCGTCGTAGTCCGCGGCGGCTACCTTGGCGAAATCGAAGTTCAGGGCAAACAGGTGACCGGGTTTTTCGCTGTAGGTCTGGTCGCCTTCGAAGTCATGGATTGCCGTGCGCACAGTCTGGCCGGCGGTTTTGTCCGGGCAAACGGCGTGTACCGTGTGGCCGACCATCAGCAGCGCCTGGAACGGCACCATCACTTCGTAGTCTTCGACGTAATCGCCGACCAGCATCAGAATTTTTTTAGCCGCCATGGGGAGGACTCCTCTGGAAAATGCGTGGGCATGCAGGAGTATTCAAGGTAGTCCTTATCCGGCGGGGTGGGTAATAACCAGTTACTACCTGATGGACCACGTTATCGTTCTTCGCGGGCAAGCCTCGCTCCTACAGGTTTTGCATCGACCGCAAGAACGGTACAAGACCTGTAGGAGCGAGGCTTGCCCGCGAAGGCGTCCGCAAACTGTACGGATAACTCTGCGCCTATCTGTAACAGAGCAACGCCTGCGGTTTATGGCTAGATGATGACTCTTCCCGCCACCCTGATTCTGGTTGCCATCATGTCCTCGCGCGAAAACACCGGTATGGCCCTCGGCCTGCTCGGCGTTGTTATCTTCAGCCTGACCCTGCCCTTCACCCGGATCGTCGTGCAGGAACTTCATCCGCTGCTCAACGGCCTGGGCCGTGCGCTGTTTGCGGCCATTCCGGCAGCGCTTTTATTGCTGTGGCACCGTGAAAAATGGCCCACCTGGAAACAGGTCAAAGGCCTGACGCTGGTGATCGCGGGGGTCATCCTTGGTTTCCCGGTGCTGTCGGCCTGGGCCATGCAGACGTTGCCCGCCTCTCATGGCGCACTGGTCAACGGCTTGCAACCGCTGTGCGTGGCGCTGTATGCCGCGTGGCTGTCCCATGAGCGTCCGTCGAAAGCCTTCTGGGCCTGCGCCGCGTTGGGCAGCGCGCTGGTGCTCGGTTATGCGCTGATCAGCGGCGCCGGCAGTATTCAGGCCGGTGATTTGCTGATGCTCGGCGCGATTGCCGTAGGTGGGTTGGGTTATGCCGAAGGCGGCCGGCTGGCCAGGGAGATGGGTGGCTGGCAGGTGATCTGCTGGGCGCTGGTGCTGTCGACGCCGCTGCTGATCGGTCCAGTGGTGTATCTGGCGCTGCAACACCAGGGCGAGATTTCGGCCAAGACCTGGTGGGCCTTCGGTTACGTCTCGCTGTTTTCACAGTTCATCGGGTTCTTTGCCTGGTACGCGGGGCTGGCCATGGGCGGCATTGCCCGGGTCAGCCAGATCCAGTTGCTGCAGATCTTCTTCACGATCGCGTTTTCGGCGTTGTTCTTCGGTGAGCACGTCGAGCCGATTACCTGGCTGTTTGCCGCCGGAGTGATCGTGACGGTGATGCTGGGGCGCAAGACGGCGGTGCAACCCGCGCGTGTTGCCACGACCTAATCCTGTAGGAGCCAGCGGTGCGGCGATCCGACTTGCCGGCGAAGGCGTCCTCACAATCGCCTTCGCCGGCAAGCCTGGCTCCTACAGAATTAGCGGCGACCGACGTCCCGCAACCGTCGTCCCACAGCAGCGATCAGAGGTAGCCGTCGGCCCGCAGCAGGGTTTCCAGGCAATGTTCGCTGATGTGGTAGAAATCCTTCAGTTCCTGGATTTTCACCAACAGCTGAGCCGGGTCCACTGGCTCGGCGCGTTTGACCGCCAGGATCATCTTGTTCTTGTTGGTGTGGTCCAGTGAGATGAACTCAAAAACCTTGGTCTCATAACCGCAGGCTTCCAGAAACAACGCACGCAAACTGTCAGTGACCATTTCCGCCTGCTGGCCCAGGTGCAGACCGTATTGCAACATCGGCTTGAGCAGCGCCGGGCTCTGGATCTGCAGGCGGATCTGTTTGTGGCAGCACGGCGAGCACATGATGATCGAAGCGCCGGAACGAATGCCGGTGTGAATCGCATAGTCGGTGGCGATGTCGCAGGCATGCAGCGCGATCATCACGTCCAGCTCGCTCGGCGCGACGCTGCGCACGTCACCGCATTTGAACACCAGCCCCGGATGCTCCAGCTTCGCCGCCGCGCTGTTGCACAGGTTGACCATGTCTTCGCGCAGCTCGACGCCGGTCACCTCGCCCTCGGCCTTCAACGTGTTGCGCAGGTAGTCGTGGATCGCGAACGTCAGGTAGCCCTTACCCGAACCGAAATCCGCCACCCGCACGGGTTTGTCCAGCGCCAGCGGCGACGATGTCAGCGCATGGCTGAAGACTTCGATGAACTTGTTGATCTGCTTCCACTTGCGCGACATCGCCGGGATCAGCTCATGCTGTGCGTTGGTCACGCCGAGGTCTTTGAGGAACGGCCGGCTCAGGTCGAGGAAACGGTTCTTCTCGCGGTTGTGCTCGGCGGACGGCACTTCGCGCAATTGCTGAGGTTTGCTCTTGAACAGCGAAGATTTGCCCTTTTTGCTGTATTCGAGCTGGGCTTCGTCGGTCAATGACAGCAAATGCGCATTTTTGAACGATGCGGGCAACAGCGCGGCAATAGTTGCCACGCCTTCCGTAATCGGCAGGTTCTTGGTTATGTCGCGGGTCTTGTAGCGGTAGACGAAGGACAGGCACTGCTGATCCTTGACCGTCAGTTGCTTGATGATCAGCCGCTGCAAATCCGCCTCGGTACCAACGTACTTGGCCAGCACCAGTTTGATGAAAGCGTTCTGATCGAGGCTGGCTTGCAGCAGATCGATAAACTGGGCGTGATGATCCGGCGCGAGGCTGGCGGGAGTGGCGGTGACAGACATGGAAAAAACGGCCTCGGGCGGTGCGAATCGGGGAATGGTGGGTATTTTAGGGGGGATGGAGTTCAGGAACACTGTTATTTGCCAAACGGCAAATATTCTGTGGCGAGGGAGCTTGCTCCCGCTCGGCTGCGCAGCAGTCGCAAAGCAGACAACGTGGTTTATCTGATGGAGTGCGTTTACCGATTTTGGGGCCGCTTCGCAGCCCAGCGGGAGCAAGCTCCCTCGCCACAAAAGCTGCCGAAGGCTGCGATCTTTTGATTTAGCTCAACACCACCAACCGATTCGGCAACTCATTGCGCACATGAGTCACCGGCACATGCACTTTGAGCAACTCGCCGCACGCCTCGATGCACGTCACAAACCCTTGCAACGTCTGCCCCTGTTTCACCTGTTGCGTAAACGCCGCCACTATCGCGTCCCAGTTCTTGTTGTCCAGCCGTTTGGAAATGCCTTCATCCACCAGAATCTCCACATAGCGCTCGGCCTCGGAGACAAAAATCAGCATGCCGGTGCTGCCCACGGTGTGGTGCAGGTTTTGCTCCAGGAACTGCCGGCGCGCCAGGTTCGACGCCCGCCAGTGACGCACCGAGCGCGGGATCAGGCGCGTGGTGACTTTAGGGATCCGGAACACCAGGCACAACACGATGAAGCTGAGCCATTGCACCAGCAACAGGCTGTGCATGGTCAGCCAGCCCGTGAGGTAATGCACGATACCCGGCACCACCAGCGCCAGCAGACTGGCCCAGAGCAGCGGGATGTACGCGTAATCGTCGGCGCGGGCCGCAAGCACCGTCACCAGTTCGGCATCGGTATCGCGCTCGACCCGGGCAATCGCCTCGGCGACTTTGCGTTGTTCGTGTTCAGTCAGTAATGCCATGTTTATGAATGCCTGCTCGCTATTGTTGTTTTTACCTGCAGTGTTATCACCAGCCGCCCGACGAGCCGCCGCCCCCGAAACTGCCCCCGCCGCCGCTGAACCCCCCGCCGCCACCGCCGCCGAAACCTCCGCCGCCGAAACCGCCTCCCGAGCCGCCACGGCCTCCGCCGCTTGGCAGAATACCGAACATCTGGCCGATGAAGATCGTCAGGATAAACAGCAACACCAGGAACACGAACAACCCCGGATGCCGCCCAACGAAATCACTCTCCTGATCACCACGCGTTTCATACACCGTCGACGGTTCGTCCAGCGGATTGCCGCCCAGCACCACCAGCATCGCCGCGACGCCATCGCTGATGCCTTTACTGAAGTTGCCGGCCTTGAACGCGGGCGTGATCACCTGATGGATGATCACCGAACTCTGCGCATCGGTCAGGCGCCCTTCCAGGCCATAACCGACTTCGATCCGCAGCTTGCGCTCGTCTCGCGCAACGATCAGCAGCGCGCCGTTGTTCTTGTCCTTCTGGCCGATGCCCCAGTAACGTCCCAGCTGATAACCGAAATCCGCGATGTCGGTGCCCTGCAAGTCCGGCAACGTAACCACCACCAACTGCTCGCCGGTGGTTTTTTCATGGGCGTTGAGCTGCTGCGTCAGTTGCTCGCGCACGGCAGGCTCGATCATCTGGGCGTTGTCCACCACCCGCCCGGTCAATTCCGGGAACTTCAACTCGGCCTGGGCCGTCAGGGCAAACACCCAGAACAGCAGCACCAGGCTCACTTTCAACACGCGCATTGGCAACCTCATCCTTGGTGACGCTTCAAGCCCGTTCCGGCGCTTACTGGAACTTCACTTCAGGCGCTTTCTCGGCATCGGGGCTGGTCGCCTCGAAGGTTTCGCGGATCGGCAGATCGCTATACATCACGGTGTGCCACAGGCGACCGGGAAAGGTGCGGATCTCGGTATTGTATTTCTGCACCGCCAGGATGAAGTCGCGACGCGCCACGGCGATACGGTTCTCGGTGCCTTCAAGTTGCGATTGCAGCGCCAGGAAGTTCTGGTTGGCCTTAAGGTCCGGGTAGCGCTCGGACACCACCATCAACCGACTCAGCGCGCCGGTCAGCTGATTCTGCGCCTGCTCGTACTGTTTGAGTTTTTCCGGATTGTCCAGCGTGCTGGCATCCACCTGAATCGACGTGGCCTTGGCCCGGGCTTCGATCACCGCGGTCAGGGTTTCTTGCTCGTGCCGGGCATAACCCTTGACCGTTTCCACCAGGTTGGGAATCAGGTCGGCGCGACGCTGGTACTGGTTCTGCACCTGGCCCCAGGCGCCCTTGGCCTGTTCGTCGAGGGTAGGGATATTGTTGATGCCGCAGCCGGCCAGCAGTGTTGTCAGCAACATCAAGGCTGCAACCTGCAGGCTCGACCGATAGTGATGTCGTACTTTCATCTGGTTGATGCTCCCTTGCACATTCCGTTGATGAAACAACCTGCGAACTTTGAACCCGGCTCTTGGGGCATAATCTGCGCCGCTACTGGATTGCAACGAGCCAATGGGCTAAAAGATGGCCCAGCGCTGACACACTGCACAAGTGTGTCTGCATTTACCTGAACAACAATAGTCGCTCCCTAAATTTTGGCTGACCGGCGCGCATTCACTGCCGTTTAGGCTTTCGAGAAAACTATTCATGAAGAAGCTGTGTTTGCTGGGCCTGTTCGTCAGCCTGGCCAGTCATACCGTATTGGCCGCCACGACGCCCGCACCTATAGAGAACAAGGACGCCTTCATCAGCCAACTGATGAAGCAAATGACCCTCGATGAAAAGATCGGCCAATTACGCCTGATCAGCATCGGTCCGGAAATGCCGCGGGAGATGATCCGCAAGGAGATCGCCGCCGGCAATATCGGCGGCACCTTCAACTCGATCACCCGCGCCGAAAACCGTCCGATGCAGGATGCGGCCATGCGCAGCCGGTTGAAGATCCCGATGTTCTTCGCCTATGACGTGATCCACGGCCACCGCACCATTTTCCCGATTCCGCTGGCCCTGGCCTCGAGCTGGGACATGGACGCCATTGGTCGCTCCGGGCGCATCGCCGCCAAGGAAGCGGCGGCTGACAGCCTCGACATCACCTTCGCGCCGATGGTCGACATCTCCCGCGACCCACGCTGGGGCCGCACGTCCGAAGGCTTCGGCGAAGACACCTACCTGGTTTCGCGGATCGCCGGCGTAATGGTCAAAGCCTTCCAGGGCACCGGTGCGAACGCGGCCGACAGCATCATGGCCAGCGTCAAGCATTTTGCCTTGTACGGCGCGGTCGAGGGCGGTCGCGACTACAACGTCGTCGACATGAGCCCGGTCAAGATGTACCAGGATTACCTGCCACCGTACCGCGCCGCCATCGACGCCGGTGCCGGCGGGGTGATGGTTGCGCTGAACTCGATCAACGGCGTGCCGGCCACCGCCAACACCTGGTTGATGAACGACCTGCTACGCAAGGAATGGGGCTTCAAGGGCCTGGCGGTCAGCGACCACGGGGCGATTTTCGAACTGATCAAGCACGGCGTCGCCGCTGACGGTCGCGAAGCCGCGAAGCTGGCGATCAAGGCCGGCATCGACATGAGCATGAACGACACCCTCTATGGCAAGGAATTGCCAGGGCTGTTGAAGGCCGGTGAGATCGAACAGAAAGACATCGACAATGCCGTACGTGAAGTGCTCGCCGCCAAGTACGACATGGGCCTGTTCAAAGACCCGTACCTGCGCATCGGCAAGGCCGAGGATGACCCGGCCGACACCTACGCCGAAAGCCGTCTGCACCGCGCCGAAGCCCGTGATGTGGCGCGTCGCAGCCTGGTGTTGCTGAAGAACCAGGGCGACACCCTGCCGCTGAAGAAAACCGCAAAAATCGCTCTGGTCGGTCCACTGGCCAAGGCGCCGATCGACATGATGGGCAGCTGGGCTGCCGCTGGCCGGCCGGCGCAATCGGTAACCCTGTTCGACGGTATGACCCACGCTCTCGGCGCGCAGTCGACGCTGATCTACGCCCGTGGCGCAAACATCACCAGCGACAAGAAAATCCTCGATTACCTGAACTTCCTCAACTTCGACGCGCCAGAAGTGGTGGATGACCCGCGTCCGGCCAACGTGTTGATCGATGAAGCGGTGAAAGCCGCGCAACAGGCCGATGTAGTGGTGGCAGCGGTGGGCGAATCCCGTGGCATGTCCCACGAATCGTCGAGTCGTACCGACCTGAACATTCCGGCCAACCAGCGCGAGTTGATCAGGGCTTTGAAAGCCACCGGCAAACCGCTGGTGCTGGTATTGATGAACGGCCGTCCGCTGTCGATTCTCGAAGAGAAAGAGCAGGCTGACGCGATTCTGGAAACCTGGTTCAGCGGCACCGAAGGCGGCAACGCCATTGCTGACGTGCTGTTCGGCGACTACAACCCGTCGGGCAAACTGCCGATCAGCGTCCCGCGCTCGGTGGGTCAGATTCCGACCTACTACAACCACCTGAGCATTGGCCGGCCGTTCACTCCGGGCAAACCGGGCAACTACACCTCGCAGTATTTCGAAGACACCACCGGGCCGCTGTTCCCGTTCGGCTTCGGCCTGAGCTACACCCAGTTCAGCCTGACCGACATGGCCCTGTCTTCGACCACACTGAACAAGACCGGCAAGCTCGACGCCAGTGTCGTGGTGAAGAACACCGGCAAGCGTGACGGCGAAACCGTGGTGCAGCTGTACATCCAGGACGTGACCGGTTCGATGATCCGTCCGGTCAAGGAACTGAAGAACTTCCAGAAAGTACTGGTCAAGGCCGGCGAACAGAAAGTCGTGCACTTCACCATCACCGAGGATGACCTGAAGTTCTACAACGCCCAGCTCAAGTACGCCGCGGAACCGGGCAAGTTCAACGTGCAGATCGGCCTGGACTCCCAGGACGTGACGCAGCAGAGCTTTGAGTTGCTGTAATCCCTGCACGGACTGATCGTTCCCACGCTCCGCGTGGGAATGCAGCCCGTGACGCTCCGCGTCACTGGACGCGGAGCGTCCCTAGAGGCATTCCCACGCGGAGCGTGGGAACGATCTGGGTGACTATCCCCGCCGATCCAGCAGATTCACCACCAGCCGATCCACCCATCCCCACACCCTTTGCTTGACCCGCCGCCACAACGGTCGGCGCTTCCATGCCTCGAGGCTGACTTCCTGGCTCAGGGCAAAGTCATTCTCGAAACTCGCCGCCACCGCCCGGGTCAGCCCGGGGTCCAGGGCTTCGAGGTTGGCTTCCAGATTGAAACGCAGATTCCAGTGATCGAAGTTGCACGAGCCGATGCTCACCCAGTCATCGATCAACACCATCTTCAGGTGCAGGAAACACGGCTGGTATTCGAAGATCTTTACCCCGGCCCTGAGCAATCGCGGGTAGTAGCGATGCCCGGCATAGCGCACCGACGGGTGATCGGTGCGTGGTCCGGTCAGCAACAAACGCACATCGACGCCCCGAGCGGCCGCCCGGCGCAGTGAGCGACGGACTTTCCAGGTCGGCAGGAAATACGGCGTGGCCAGCCAGATTCGGCGCTGGCCGCTGTTCAGCGCGCGAGTCAGCGATTGCAAAATATCGCGGTGTTGGCGGGCGTCGGCATAGGCGACCCGGCCCATGCCCTCGCCCATGGCCGGCACTCGCGGCAGGCGCGGCAAACCGAAGTGCGCAGTGGGTTTCCAGGCGCGCCGATGACGGTTGGCGATCCATTGGCGGTCGAACAGCAACTGCCAGTCGATGACCAAGGGACCGGTGATTTCCACCATCACTTCGTGCCATTCGCTGGTGTCTTTGCCCGGTGTCCAGAACTCATCGGTGACCCCGGTGCCGCCGACCACCGCCAGGCATTGATCCACCAGCAGCAACTTGCGGTGGTCGCGATAGAAATTGCCCACCCAACGGCGCCAGCTCAGGCGGTTGTAGAAACGCAACTCGACACCGGCGGCCATCAGGCGCTGACGCAAGGTCAGGGTGAAGGCCAGGCTGCCATAGTCATCGAACAGGCAGCGCACCCGCACGCCGCGTTCGGCAGCCTGGACCAGCGCCTGAACCATGGCCTCGGCGCAGGCTCCCGCCTCCACCAGGTACAGTTCCAGTTCGACTTGTTCTTCGGCGCGGGCAATCGCCACCAGCATTCGCGGAAAAAACTGCGGGCCGTCGATCAGCAGTTCAAAGCGATTGCCTTCGCGCCACGGGAAAATTGCGCCGCGCATCTCAGCGCGCCGTGAAAATCAGCACCGCACCCACCGGCACCGACAGACTGATGGCCGACAAACCGGCAACCTTGCGCAGGCTTTCCAGGCCCGGGGCCAGGTCGAAGTCTTCAGCGTTGATCACCAAAGGTTCGAGAGTCACCACTTGGAAACGCCGGTCATCGAGACGGGTCGCCAGCAGTTCGGCGTTGTATTGGTGTTGTTTGCCATGCAGGTTGACGGTCAGCGGCAAGCGCAACTCCAGTTGCGCACCGGGCGCCAGGTCGTTGATCGGCCGTAGATCGATTTGCGTGGTGATCAGCGCTTCAGGGAACGTCTGGATATCGAACAGTTCCTTGCGCATGCGTTCGTCACGCAGCGGAATGCCGCTGTTGACCGACTCCAGCTCAACCTCCACCTGCGCCAGGCCCTTGGGATCGACCTTGCCGTGCAACACCAGAAAGCGCTGCACTTCGGAAATATTGGCGTTTTTAGTGCTGATGAACGACAGCCGCGAGGACTCGCCGTCCAGGTACCAATTGGCCTGGGCCGACACGGTGACACCGGCCAGCAGCAGGGAGGCGAGGGTTTTGCAGACAAAGCGGTTGAACATAGAGACTCATGGGCAGATAAACCTGAGCGAACCTTAACTGGCCTGAGGCAGGTTGCAAACTTTCTGTTGCTCCGACCCAACCTTTGTGGCGAGGGAGCTTGCTCCCGCTGGAGTGCGAAGCGCTCCCAAAATCAGACAATGAGTTCTTCCAGTAAGACCTCGGCCGCTGGCATTACGACTGCTTCGCAGCCGAGCGGGAGCAAGCTCCCTCGCCACAAAAAAACTGACCACTGTCAGGGTTGCAGGCGACAGCCTTGGCGTTCGCCAACCCAAGCAGCGCTATTGCTGCGCCCCATACCACCAACCGTCACGCGCTTGCTGGCGGCGTCATCAACGAACCCGCTGGTGGGCAAATACTGCTTCACATAGCCCTGGCAATACTCGGCCGGATTGTTCATCACATAGCGACACGAACAGTATTCCTTGGCGGTGTAGGCGCTGATGATGTCCGGGAAAGCCCACAGCGCCACCCGCTCCTGCCAGATCCAGCCGAGCAAGGCGATCAGCAGCACCAGCAACAGCGTGCTGATAGGCCGACGGCGAATAAAACTGCGGCGACTCATGGCTGCACCTTCATGGCAAACGCCTTGAGCGCGAGTTTGAGCAAATCGTTGTGCCGATAACTTCCATCGCGATCATCGCCGTAGCGCACGATCACCAGCTTCTCGCTGGGAATCACGTACATCGCCTGACCCCAATGGCCCAGCGCGGCAAAGGTGTCGGCGGGCGCATCGGGCCAGGGTTGTGTTGCGCCATCCACTGCGCGATTGAGCCACCAATGCCCGCCGGGCACGGCTTCATCCTGGTTGGCTTGATAGCGGGCGAAAGGCTCACGACTGAAGTCGACCCACTCCTTGGGCAGCAATTGCCGCTCACGCCAACGACCGTCGCGCGCCATCAACAGGCCGACCCGCGCCAGGTCCCGGGCAGTGAGATAGGCGTAGGACGATGCGACAAACGTGCCCGTGGCATCAGCCTCCCAGACCGCACTACGAATCCCCAAGGGTTCGAACAGCGCGGTCCAGGGATAATCCGGATAACGGGCCGGGCCGACGATGGTTTTCAGGGCGGCGGACAGCAGGTTGCTGTCGCCACTGGAGTAGCGGAATGCCTGACCGGGTTTGGCGTACTCGTCGTGCTCAACAGTGAACGCGGCCATGTCACGGTGTCCACGGGTGTAGAGCATGGCCACCACCGAGGACTTCAATGGGGCGTATTCATAATCTTCCTGCCAGTCCAGGCCCGAGGCCCAGTGCAACGGATCGGCCATGGTCATGGCGGGGTGTTTTTCCAGCGCTGGATAAAACTTCTGTGCCGGGTCCTGGAGTTTGAATAGGCCTTCGCCATAGGCCACCCCGAGGACTGTGGCCATGAGGCTTTTGCTGATTGACCAGGTCAGGTGCGGCGTTTGCGCAGTGGTCGGGCCGGCGTAGCGTTCGTAGATCAGCTGACCGTCGCGGATCACCAGCAACGCATCGGTGCGAATGCCTTGGTGAGTGGCATCGTCGCGGGGTGGGAATGCGTAGTTCTCTAAAGCCTGAAGTGCCGGGCCTGTGACCTTCGGGCCGGGCGACCATTGCTCGGCCGGCCAGTTTTCGGCCTGGGCCGCGAGACTGAGCAGCAACATGAAAATCAGGGACAAGCCTTTGAACATGAGGGGCGCTCGGAGGGATGAACCTGCAGAGCCTAGTCGAGCTAGATGACAGTTCTGGGATTTGTGTCGTCCAAGAGATCGCCTTCGCGGCAAGCCTCGCTCCTACAGGGATCGCATCCGGCACAAATCCTGTAGGAGCGAGGCTTGCCCGCGAAAGGTCCCTTCAGCCTTATAACAATCCCGCCAACGCCTTGGCCAACCGCTTCCCCCGTGCCCCAGCCGCCAAATCCATCACGGTCTGATCGCGCTGCCACATCGCCGCCCATTGTGGCGGGCCATCGGCCAGGGCCTGATTCACTTCAGCCTTGAGCCCATCGAACTGTGCAAACAACCCGCCCAGCAACACATGCCCGGCCGGGTTGTTCGGCGCCTGGCGGCTGACTTCCGCGCACCCGGCCAGCAGCGCCAGTAAGCGCAGTTGCAAGGTTTGCGGCCAGTCGCTGTCTTGGCCAACGCCGAACAACCACGCAGTCATGGCGCTCAGCACATAGATGTCTTCCAGGGTTCGGAACGGTTTGACGTAAGCATCCCAGCCATCCCCAGCGAGCAATTCACACAGTGCGTTGTCGAGAAACAACCGGCCGTGGCCTATGTCCGGCATCAGCGGCATCGGCGCGAGTTTTTCCAGACGCACACCCGGTTCGCCGGGGTAAACCACCGCAAGGTTCAAGCGCGGCACTTCGCCGGGTTCTTCACTGCGGGCGGCGACCAGCAACCAGTCGGCAGCATCGCCAGCGGTGACGAAATCCTTGCGCCCGTTCAGGCGCAGATCGCGCAGCCGGGTCTGCATGTCCGCCACTCGCAAGCTGCGCTGTTCAGTCGCGCACAACGCGCCGAGGCTCAGCGGCGCGCTCGGCCAGAGCATGCGCAACGCCGCCTGATAACCCACCAGAAACGCCAGCCCCGGCGTCGCCATCAGCCGTGCGCCGGCCACCGCCAATTCGAACGGCGACACCGCGCCCAACTGTTGCAACAAGGTGGCAAAGCCTTCACCCAGGTCAGGGTCGGCGGGCAGGCGATCGCGGCGTTTCAACAGGGTTTGCCAGGGCATAAGAGGCTCCTTGTGGGCTGTCATATAAGCATCACCAAAGCTTCATGGCGATGACACCGGGGCTACATAGCCTGACTTTGCACAACACGGCTGCATAAAGAAAGTCGATCGGCTGCAACCCAAGACGGGTGGCCAGCCCGCACGGAGACTCACAATGACTCAGATCGCCCGCATCAGCGACACCGGCAATGAACGCCGCCTGCAAGCCGAACGCCTGGTGGGCGCCGAGGCGTTGCAGGAAGCCCAGGCCTTGCGCTTCAACGTGTTCAGTGGCGAATTCAACGCCAAGCTGAAAGGCGCGGAGCTGGGTCTGGACATGGATGATTATGATGTTCACTGCGCCCACATCGGCGTGCGTGACTTGAACACCGGTCGCCTGGTGGCGACCACCCGTTTGCTCGACCACACAGCGGCCAGCAGCCTGGGCAAGTTCTACAGCGAAGAAGAATTCAGCCTGCATGGCCTGGTCCATCTGAAAGGCCCGATCCTGGAAATCGGTCGCACCTGCGTCGACCCGGCCTACCGCAACGGCGGCACTATCGCTGTGCTCTGGGGTGAACTGGCCGAAGTGCTGAACCAGGGCGGCTACAGCTATTTGATGGGTTGCGCGAGCATTCCAATGCAGGACGGCGGCATTCAAGCCCACGCGATCATGCAGCGTCTGCGCGAACGCTACCTGTGCACCGAACACCTGCGAGCCGAGCCGAAGAAGCCATTGCCGACACTCGATATTCCGTCCAACGTCATCGCCGAAATGCCGCCGCTGCTCAAGGCCTACATGCGCCTGGGCGCGAAAATCTGCGGCGAGCCGTGCTGGGACGAAGACTTCCAGGTGGCCGACGTGTTCATCCTGCTCAAGCGCGACGAGCTTTGCCCGCGCTACGCCAAGCACTTCAAGGCGGCTGTGTAATGAGCCGCTTGCGGGTGTACGCGCGAATTGCGCGAGTGCTTTTGGTGGTGGCGCTGGGTTTGAGCATGGCCAGTGTGTTCGGGTTGTTCGAGCGACTGGGGATTGCCCATTCGATGGTCCGTCGCCAGCGCTGGTCGCGGTTTTTCATGGCGCGACTGAGCAATGCCCTGCCCTTTCGCGTGACCGTCCATGGTGAATTACCAAAGGCGCCAATGCTCTGGGTCAGCAATCACGTGTCCTGGACCGACATTCCGCTGCTGGGCATGCTCACACCGCTGTCGTTCCTGTCCAAGGCCGAAGTGCGCACCTGGCCGGTGGCGGGCTGGTTGGCGGCCAAGGCCGGCAGTCTGTTCATTCGCCGTGGTTCAGGCGACAGTCAGTTGATCCGCAAACAGATGACCCGTCATCTGGAGCAGGAACATCCGCTGCTGATGTTCCCCGAAGGCACCACCACCGATGGCCGTTCGTTGCGTACATTTCATGGCCGTTTGCTGTCCGCGGCGATCGATTCCGAAGTGGCGCTGCAACCGGTGGCGATTCGTTATCTGCGCGACGGCGAGCTCGATACCCTGGCACCGTTCATTGGCGATGATGATTTGCTCTCGCACCTGATGCGCTTGTTCGCCAATGATCGGGGTGAGGTGGAGATTCATCTGCTCAAACCGATCGAATGCCAGGACCGGGAACGTGCGGCGCTGGCGTTCGAAGCGCAGCAGGCGGTGCAGAGGGCGTTGTTTGGTGAAGTCGCAAAACCTGCCGAGCCACGGCATGCTGGCGAACTGATCGCTGCCTGAATCTGCTTCTGTAAATCTGCTTCTGTAGGAGCGAGGCTTGCCCGCGAAGCTTTTGACGCCCTCAAGGGCCTCTTCGCGGGCAAGCCTCGCTCCTACGGGGATTTGTGTGACCGATTCTGGGCGAAATCCTGAAGCTGCGGATAGAACAACCGAAAATCCTCGCTCAACGGTTCATACAACCGCCGCAATTCCTCCATCGCCCCGGCCAACTCCTCCGGCCGGGTCAACCTGCGCGAAATCCCCCGCAGCACCTGCTCAAGCACTTCGAATTCCTGATATGAACCCAGCCAATCATTGGCCACCATGTGCGGTGCAATCCGCGCCAGGCGCTCCGGCAGCTGCGGTTCGGCGGACAGCACCCGATAAACGTGCGCGGTGAACTGCTCAAGCGGTTGATCTGCGTAAAGCGTCCAGTCCCGCGCCAGGCAGTGGTCGAAAAACACATCGAGCACGATCCCGGCGTAACGCCGGCGCGTGAGGGAAAACCGCGACAAGGCGATGTCCACCCGCGGATGGCGATCGGTAAACACGTCGATGCTGCGATGCAACTGAATGGCCGCTTCGATCTCCGGATCGAACTGCCCTTGCAGCCGTCCTTTGACGAAATCGCCATACAGACTGCCGAGCATTTGACCGGGGCGCTGGCCACCGAGGTGCAGATGTGCGAGATAGTTCATGCGCGCAGCTTAGCACTGCGCCATCCATATCGTTATAACCCGATATACCGATTTACATGGCCATCAGACCAAAATCATATTGGTATATCGCGAAGTACCGATTTAAAGTTCGCCTCATCGCGATATAGCGTTTTACTCATCACGAGCCCAAACCATGACCATCGACCTCGACGAAATAATAAAAGCGCTGGCACACCCAGTACGCCGAGACATCCTCATCTGGCTGAAAGACCCCAAAGTCCAGTTCCCCGAACAGCTCCACAACCACGAGTACGGCATTTGCGCCGGACAGATCGATCAACGCTGCGGCCTGTCGCAGTCGACCGTGTCCGCTCACTTGGCGACCTTACAACGGGCGGGACTGATCAGCAGCCAGAAAGCCGGTCAATGGCACTTTTTCAAACGCAACGAGGACGTGATTCAGGCGTTCCTCGACGCCATCGACAAGGAGCTCCGCGCTCCGACAAGGAACTGACAATGCCTCTCTCGCTACTCATTCTGGCTTTGAGCGCCTTCGCCATCGGCACCACCGAGTTCGTCATCATGGGCCTGTTGCCCGAAGTGGCGGCCGATCTTGGTGTGTCGATCCCCGGCGCCGGCTGGCTGGTGACCGGTTACGCCCTGGGCGTGGCCATCGGTGCACCGTTCATGGCACTGGCCACCGCCAGGCTGCCGCGCAAGGCCGCATTGGTAGCGTTGATGGGCATCTTCATCATCGGCAATCTGCTCTGCGCCCTGGCCAGTGACTACAACGTTTTGATGTTTGCCCGTGTGGTCACCGCGCTGTGTCACGGCGCCTTCTTCGGCATCGGTTCGGTGGTGGCGGCAGGTCTGGTACCGGCCAACAAACGTGCATCGGCCGTGGCCTTGATGTTCACCGGCCTGACTCTGGCCAACGTTCTCGGCGTGCCGCTGGGCACCGCGCTCGGTCAGGAAGCCGGCTGGCGTTCGACCTTCTGGGCGGTGACCGTGATCGGTGTGATTGCGCTGATCGGCCTGATCCGCTTCCTGCCGGCCAAGCGCGACGAAGAGAAACTCGACATGCGCGCCGAACTGCGCGCCCTCAAGGGCGCCGGCATCTGGTTGTCGTTGAGCATGACTGCATTGTTCGCCGCCTCGGTCTTCACCTTGTTCACCTATGTCGCCCCGCTGTTGGGCGAGGTCACCGGAGTCTCGCCACGCGGCGTGACCTGGACCTTGATGCTTATCGGTCTGGGCCTGACGGTCGGCAACATCATCGGCGGCAAGCTGGCGGACAAAAGCCTGGCCGCGACGCTGATCGGTGTGTTCATCACCATGGCGGTCGTGTCCACCGTGCTGACCTGGACCAGCATTGCCGTGATTCCAACCGAGATCACCCTGTTCCTCTGGGCCACCGCGTGCTTCGCCGCCGTACCCGCCCTGCAAGTGAACGTTGTGACCTACGGCAAGGCGGCACCGAACCTGGTATCGACCCTGAACATCGGCGCTTTCAACGTCGGCAACGCACTCGGTGCCTGGGTCGGCGGCAGCGTCATCGCCCATGGCTTCGGTCTCACCCGCGTGCCGCTCGCGGCAGCCGCACTGGCGGTACTCGCCCTGCTGGTGACCCTGATTACTTTCCGTCAGAGCGGCGATGCCGAACTGGCCCCCGCTACTAACTGATCGCTAAAAGAGAGCTATTTCATGACGACTATTTTCGATCCGATCAAACTGGGCGACCTCAAGTTGGCCAACCGCATCATCATGGCGCCGCTGACCCGCTGCCGCGCCGACGAAGGCCGTGTGCCAAACGCGCTGATGGCCGAGTACTACGTGCAGCGCGCCTCTGCCGGTCTGATCCTCAGCGAAGCCACGTCGGTCACGCCAATCGGCGTGGGCTACCCGGACACGCCCGGCATCTGGTCCAACGACCAGGTGCGCGGCTGGAGCAACGTGACCAAAGCGATCCACGGCGCGGGCGGCAAAATCTTCCTGCAACTGTGGCACGTGGGCCGGATTTCCCACCCCTTGTACCTGAACGGCGAAGCACCGGTCGCGCCGAGTGCCATCCAGCCTAAGGGTCATGTCAGCCTGGTGCGTCCATTGGCCGACTTTCCAACCCCGCGCGCCCTGGAAACTGCGGAAATCGCCGACATCATCGACGCTTACCGCGTGGGTGCCGAGAACGCCAAGGCTGCCGGTTTCGACGGTGTGGAAATCCACGGCGCCAACGGTTACCTGCTCGACCAGTTCCTGCAAAGCAGCACCAACCAGCGCACCGACAACTATGGCGGCTCCCTGGAAAACCGTGCGCGTCTGTTGCTGGAAGTGACCGATGCCGCCATCGAAATCTGGGGCGCGGGCCGCGTGGGTGTGCACCTGTCACCGCGTGCCGATCTGCATGACATGGGCGATGACAACCTGTCCGAGACCTTCACCTATGTCGCTCGCGAACTGGGCAAGCGTGGCATCGCCTTCATCTGCTCGCGCGAGAAAGAAGCCGGCGACAGCCTCGGCCCACAACTGAAGGAAGCCTTCGGCGGCCCGTACATCGCCAACGAACGCTTCACCAAGGACAGCGCCAACGAATGGCTCGCCAGTGGCAAGGCTGACGCAGTGGCATTCGGTGTACCGTTTATCGCCAACCCGGACCTGCCGGCACGTTTGAAGGCCGATGCGCCGTTGAATGAAGCACGTCCGGAACTGTTCTATGCGAAGGGTCCGGTCGGTTACATCGACTACCCGGCGCTGTAAACATCCGCCGTTGAAATGCAAAAGCCCCGACTCGAAAGAGCCGGGGCTTTTGCATTTTGCATATAGAAGATCAAAAGATCGCAGCCTTCGGCAGCTCCTACAGGGTGTACGCCATTCAAATGCAGGAGCGATCTAGTCAGCGTTTGCGCTGTCCCCAGGCGACCGCGAGACCGCTGAGGCAAATTACCGTGATACCGATCACGCCAAAGCTGTCCGGGGTATGGTCGAAGATCAAATACCCGTATATCCCGGCAAACAGGATCTGCCCGTAACTGAACGGTGCCAGCATCGCCGGGGCCGCATGGCGGAAGGCTTGGGTCAGCAACATGTGACCGAGCATGCCGCAAGTGCCCAGCCCGATCATGAACAGGCCATGCAGCAGCGTCGGCGTGCTCCAAAAGAACGGCAACAGCGCAGTCATGAGCAGGCTGTTGAGAATGCCGGTGAGAAAGTTGCTGGTGGTCGGGCTGTCGATACCGCTGAGCAGGCGGGTGAGCAATTGATAGAAGCCAAAACACAAGGCCGAGCACAGTGGCAACAAGATCGCCGGGGTGAACAGCGCACCACCGGGCCGCACGACGATCAACACGCCGACAAATCCACCCAGCACCGCCAGCCACTGATGACGGGTTACCCGCTCATGCAGCAACGGTACGGACAACGCAGTCACCAATAAAGGCGCAAGAAAAGTGACGGCTGTGGCTTCAGCCAAGGGGATGTAACGCAGACCGGTAGTGAAAAACAGGCTGGTGCCGATCAGGCACAGGGCGCGCAATAACTGCAAACCCGGACGCTTGGTGCGCACTACCACCGAGAAACCACTGCGTGGCACGAAAATCACCAGCATCAACAAGGTGTGCACCACGTAGCGTGCCCAAACCACCATCACGATCGGATAGAACCCGGACAAGTACTTGGACAAAGTGTCGTGACTGGCGAACAACAAAACCGCCAGGCAGATCAGCGCGATACCCTTTATCGGCTGCTCGGCGCCCTTGTAGCCCGGGTGGTTAACATTCATTCACACACTCGACACAAAATCCCTACAAAATACGTAGCTCGCTACCTATCAACCTGGCAAACGTACGTATATAAAAGCACCCCATTACAGAAAGGCGAGCGAAGCAGGGACATTCCCGCTTCAAGTCTTGACACAAACGGATCCAATTACGCATTTTGTTTCAATTGCGCAGGCTGGGACTCAAGCGCAGCATATCCAACGCTGTATCGACACAGCGCTCGGCTTCGGTGTGCAGTTGAAAACTGTCGGGAGCCAACAGCCACTGATACAGGATGCCATCGACGTACGCATGCAGACTGATGGCCGCGCGAGCAGTGTCGAGGTTTTCCGGCAACTGCCCGCGATTCACCGCATTACTCAGAGCCAGAGCGATTCGCACATTGCAATCGAGACTGGCCGTTCGGCGCTGCTGGCGCAGATCGCACATTTCATCGGTGAATTCGCACTTATGAAAAAGAATCTCGTTGATGCGTCGGGTTTTCGGGTCCAGGGCAACTTGATGAAACAAATGAATCAGCAGTTTGCGCATGCAACCCAGCGGATCGAGTTCATCTTCGCTTTCACTGGCCTTGGCCATTTCATCCAGCGGCTCATGCAAGCTATCGAGCATCGCCTGCACCAGATCCGCCTTGTTACTGAAATGCCAGTAGATGGCCCCGCGAGTCACGCCGGCCAGGGTAGCGATATCCGCCAGCGTCGTGCGTGCCACGCCCCGCTCATAAAAGGCTTTTTCTGCCGCTTCGAGTATCTGGCTTCGGGTTTCTTGAGCTTCCTCTTTGGTACGACGGACCATGGCAGTAAAACCTCAATCAGGGTGCTTCAGCGATGTCTGAATATCAGCTGAATAAAAGTGGGGCGAGCGCTCTTGGGCGTCTCATCAGGCCTACAATTCAAACCTTTGAACGGCTTTTGTAACCGGATGGGTACACCGCCAAGGCCTTTACAAACAACCATGAACGTAAGTATATTCCTTAGCAAGCTACTTATCCACCCGGCAAAAATTTTTTAACCTTCCACATTTCTTGTGCGCAATTGCGCGCCTGACCCGAGGATCTTCATGCAATTCAAGCCAGCTGTTACCGCTCTGGTTACTGCCGTCGCCCTGGCATCGCTGCTCAGCGGATGTAAAAAGGAAGAGGCGGCACCTGCCGCACCAACCCCTCAGGTCGGCGTCGTAACCCTGCAACCTCAAGCCTTCACCCTGACGTCCGAACTTCCGGGGCGCACCAGTGCGTTCCGCATCGCCGAAGTTCGCCCACAGGTCAACGGCATCATTCTCAAGCGACTGTTCAAGGAAGGCGGCGATGTCAAGGCCGGTCAGCAGCTTTATCAGATCGACCCATCGGTCTATGACGCGACCCTGAAAAGCGCCGAAGCCAACCTGCGTTCGACCAAGTCGATCTCCGACCGCTACAAGCAACTGGTCGATGAACAGGCTGTCAGCCGTCAGGAATACGACACCGCGCTGGCCAACCGCCTGCAATCGGAAGCGTCCCTGCAGAGCGCCCAGATCAACGTGCGCTACACCAAGGTTTACGCACCGATCTCTGGCCGTATCGGCCGTTCGTCGGTGACAGAAGGCGCGCTGGTCAGCAGCGGCCAGACCGACGCCATGGCCGTCATTCAGCAACTGGACCCGATCTACGTCGACGTCACCCAGTCTTCGGTGGAGCTGCTTGAGCTGCGCCGTGAACTGGAAAGCGGTCGCCTGCAAAAAGCGGGCGACAACGCCGCCGCGGTCAAGCTGACCCTGGAAGATGGCAGCCAGTACACGCTGGACGGCAAACTCGAGTTCTCCGAAGTTTCGGTTGACCAGACCACCGGTTCGGTGACCCTGCGCGCCGTGTTCCCGAACCCTGATCACACCCTGCTGCCGGGCATGTTCGTTCACGCTCAGTTGCAGGCTGGTGTGGACAGCGCGGCGATTCTGGCCCCGCAACAAGGCGTGACTCGCGACCTCAAAGGCTCTCCGACCGCGCTGGTCGTCGGTCCGGACAACAAGGTCGAACTGCGTCAGCTCAAGGCCAGCCGCACTGTCGGTAACCAATGGCTGATTGAAGACGGGCTGAAGGCCGGCGATCGCGTGATCACCGAAGGGCTGCAATTCGTCAGACCTGGCGTTGAAGTGAAAGCCACTGAAGCCACTAACGTTGGCGCAAAGAGCCCGGCCACCGCACAGGCAGCTAATACTGCTGCCGGCGGCAAAGGGGAGTAAACCATGTCGAAATTTTTTATCGACCGTCCGATTTTCGCCTGGGTAATTGCCCTGGTGATTATGCTGGTCGGGGCTCTATCGATTCTCAAACTGCCGATCAACCAATACCCGAGCATTGCGCCTCCAGCTATTGCGATCTCGGTGACCTACCCGGGCGCGTCTGCACAAACCGTGCAGGACACCGTGGTGCAAGTGATCGAGCAACAGCTCAACGGTATCGATAACCTGCGTTATGTCTCCTCGGAAAGTAACTCCGACGGCAACATGACCATTACCGCGACCTTTGAGCAGGGCACCAACTCCGATACCGCGCAGGTTCAGGTCCAGAACAAGCTGAACCTGGCCACCCCGCTGTTGCCGCAAGAAGTGCAGCAACAGGGCATCCGCGTGACCAAGTCGGTGAAAAACTTCCTGATGGTCATCGGCGTGGTGTCGCGCGACGGCAGCATGACCAAGGACGACCTGTCCAACTACATCGTGTCGAACATGCAGGACCCGATTTCGCGCACCGCCGGTGTCGGTGACTTCCAGGTCTTCGGTGCCCAGTACGCGATGCGGATCTGGCTGGACCCGGCCAAGTTGAACAACTACAACCTGACCCCGGTGGACGTGAAAACCGCCATCGCGGCGCAGAACGTCCAGGTCTCGTCCGGTCAACTCGGCGGCTTGCCTGCCCTGCCCGGCCAGCAGCTGAACGCGACGATCATCGGCAAGACCCGTCTGCAGACCGCCGAGCAGTTCAAGGCGATTCTGCTGAAGGTCAACAAGGACGGCTCGCAAGTGCGTGTCGGCGACGTTGCCGAAGTCGGTCTGGGTGGCGAAAACTACTCGATCAGCGCCCAGTTCAACGGCGCCCCGGCCTCCGGCCTGGCGGTGAAACTGGCCAACGGCGCCAACGCCCTCGACACCGCAAAAGCCCTGCGCAATACCATCGACACCCTCAAGCCTTTCTTCCCGGAAGGGATGGAAGTGGTGTTCCCGTACGACACCACCCCGGTGGTGACCGAGTCGATCAAGGGCGTGGTTGAAACCCTGGTCGAAGCGATCGTGCTGGTGTTCCTGGTGATGTTCCTGTTCCTGCAGAACTTCCGCGCCACCGTCATCACCACGATGACCGTGCCGGTGGTATTGCTGGGTACGTTCGGGATCCTCGCGGCGTTCGGTTTCAGCATCAACACCCTGACCATGTTCGGTATGGTGTTGGCCATCGGCTTGCTGGTGGACGATGCCATCGTCGTGGTGGAAAACGTCGAACGGGTCATGAGCGAAGAAGGCCTGTCACCCAAGGAAGCCACCAAGAAATCCATGGGGCAGATCCAGGGTGCCCTGGTCGGTATCGCCCTGGTGCTGTCGGCGGTACTGCTGCCGATGGCGTTCTTCAGTGGCTCCACCGGTGTGATTTACAAGCAGTTCTCGATCACCATCGTTTCGGCCATGGCCTTGTCGGTATTGGTGGCGTTGATCTTCACCCCGGCGCTCTGCGCAACCATGCTCAAGGCGATTCCGAAAGGTGAGCACGGGACGCCGAAACGCGGCTTCTTCGGCTGGTTCAACCGCAGCTTCGACCGTGGCGTCAAAAGCTACGAACGTGGCGTGGGCAATATGCTCGCGCACAAGGCTCCCTACCTGCTGGCGTACCTGATCATCGTGGTCGGCATGATCTGGCTGTTCACCCGTATTCCAACGGCGTTCCTGCCGGAAGAAGACCAGGGCGTACTGTTTGCTCAAGTGCAGACACCGGCCGGTTCCAGCTCCCAGCGCACGCAGGTGGTCGTGGACGAAATGCGCGAATTCCTGCTGCGTCCGAGCAAGGAAGGCGGTGAAGGCGATGCGGTAGCCTCGGTGTTTACCGTGACCGGCTTCAACTTCGCCGGTCGTGGCCAGAGTTCGGGTATGGCGTTCATCATGCTCAAGCCATGGGAAGAACGTAACGCCGACAACAGCGTGTTCAAACTCGCGGCCCGTGCCCAACAGCACTTCTTTACCTTCCGCGACGCCATGGTGTTTGCCTTCGCACCACCGGCGGTACTGGAACTGGGTAACGCCACCGGTTTCGACGTGTTCCTTCAGGACCGCGCCGGTATCGGTCACGAGAAACTGATGGAAGCCCGTAACCAGTTCCTCGGCATGGCGGCGCAAAGCAAGGTCCTGTCGCAAGTCCGTCCTAACGGCCTGAACGACGAACCGCAATATCAGCTGGAAATCGACGATGAGAAGGCCAGCGCCCTGGGCGTGACCCTCACCGACATCAACAACACCCTGTCGATTGCCTTGGGCAGTAGCTATGTAAACGACTTCATCGACCGCGGTCGAGTGAAGAAGGTTTACATACAAGGCCTGCCTGGCGCTCGCATGAGCCCTGAGGACCTGAAGAAGTGGTACGTGCGCAACAGCGCCGGCACCATGGTTCCGTTCTCGTCGTTCGCCAAGGGTGAGTGGATCTACGGTTCGCCGAAACTGGCCCGTTACAACGGCGTGGAAGCGATGGAAATCCTCGGTGCTCCGGCGCCAGGCTATTCCACTGGTGAAGCGATGGCCGAAGTCGAAGCCCTGGCCAAGAAACTGCCGGCCGGTGTCGGTATTTCCTGGACTGGCCTGTCGTACGAGGAACGTCTGTCCGGCTCGCAAGCGCCCGCGTTGTATGCCTTGTCGCTGCTGATGGTGTTCCTGTGTCTGGCGGCGCTGTATGAAAGCTGGTCGATCCCGATCGCGGTGATGCTGGTGGTACCGCTGGGGATTATCGGTGCGCTGATGGCGACCAGCATGCGTGGCCTGTCCAACGACGTGTACTTCCAGGTGGGGCTGTTAACCACGATCGGCCTGGCAGCGAAAAACGCCATCCTGATCGTCGAGTTCGCCAAGGAACTGCATGAGCAAGGACGTAGCTTGCGCGATGCCGCGATCGAAGCCTGCCGGATGCGTCTGCGACCGATCATCATGACCTCGCTCGCATTCGTGCTCGGTGTGGTTCCGCTAGCCATTTCCACGGGCGCAGGTTCGGGTAGCCAGCATGCGATCGGTACCGGGGTGATTGGCGGTATGATCACAGCCACTGTGCTGGCGATCTTCTGGGTCCCCTTGTTCTTTGTCACCGTGTCGTCCATGGGCCAGCGCAAAGTCGCCGACCAGGATGACGCCATTGAACCATCTAAAGAGGCTGGCTAATGAGCAAGTCGCTACTCTCCATCGCAGTCGCCGCCTTCGTGCTGAGCGGCTGCTCGCTGATACCCGATTATCAGCAGCCTGAAGCTCCGGTGGCGGGCCAATACCCGCAAGGCCCGGCCTATTCGCCGGCCCAGGCACCTAACCAGGCCGCTGCCGAACAAGGCTGGAAGCAGTTTTTCCACGACCCGGCGCTGCAACAGCTGATTCAGACCGCGCTGGAGAACAACCGTGACCTGCGCGTCGCGGCGCTGAACATCGACGCTTATGCGGCTCAATACCGCATTCAGCGTGCCGATCTGTTCCCGGCAGTTTCGGCCACCGGCAGCGGCAGCCGTCAGCGAGTTCCGGCACGGGCCTCGCAAACCGGCGAAGCGAACATCAGCAGTTCCTACTCCGCCACCGTCGGCATCAGCGCCTATGAACTCGACCTGTTCGGTCGGGTTCGCAGCCTGAGCGAAGAAGCCTTGCAGAAGTACTTCGCCACTGAAGAAGCACGCCGCAGCACGCAGATCAGTCTGGTGGCCAGTGTGGCCAATGCCTACCTGACCTGGCAGGCTGACAAAGAGCTGCTGAAACTGACCCAGGAAACTCTCGGCGCCTACGAGGAGAGCTACAAGCTCACCTCGCGCAGCAACGAAGTGGGTGTCGCCTCGGCGCTGGATCTGGCCCAGTCGCGTACCTCGGTGGAAAACGCCCGTGCGCAACTGGCCAAATACACCCGCCAGGTCGCCCAGGATGAAAACAGCCTGGTGCTGCTGCTCGGCACCGGTATTCCGGCCAATCTGCAAGCGGCCAAGCCACTGTCGGATGACGTGCTGAGCGAAGTGCCGGCCGGCCTGCCGTCGGACTTGCTGCAACGTCGTCCGGACATCCTTCAGGCCGAGTACAACCTCAAAGCTGCCAACGCCAACATCGGCGCGGCACGGGCTGCGTTCTTCCCGAGCATCAGCCTCACCGCCAATGCCGGTTCCCTGAGCCCGGACCTGTCCGGTCTGTTCAAGGGCGGTTCGGGCACCTGGTTGTTCCAGCCGCAGATCAACCTGCCGATCTTCAACGCCGGCAGCCTGCGCGCCAGCCTGGATTACTCCAAGATCCAGAAAGACATCGGCGTGGCGAACTACGAGAAGTCCATTCAAACGGCCTTCCAGGAAGTCGCCGATGGCCTGGCCGCACGCCAGACCTACACCGAGCAGTTGCAGGCTCAGCGTGATTTCGTCAGCGCCAACCAGGACTACTACCGTCTGGCCGAGCGTCGCTACCGCATTGGTGTCGACAGCAACCTGACCTTCCTCGACGCCCAGCGCCAGTTGTTCAGCGCCCAACAAGCGCTGATCACCGACCGTCTGGCGCAGCTGACCAGCGCGGTCAATCTGTACAAGGCGTTGGGTGGTGGCTGGAATGAACAGACGGCGAAGAACGAGCCGTTGAAAGAAGAAGCGCCGAAGATGAAGTTGTTCTGATAGCGCGGTAAAAACACGAAGCCCACCGATTGGTGGGCTTTTTGTTGAGCACGAAAAAGACAATGCATTGCCCGCGAAGAATGCACCGCGGTTTTTCAGGTATTACGCGTCATCGTTCTTCGCGGGCAAGCCACGCTCCCACAGATTCACCCGCCCACACCATTGACCAGAAACACCGGTTCCTCCAGATAATCGAGCCCCAAGCGGTTTTCGAACATTTCGTCGCGTAACGCCGCCGTGGTGAAACAGCCCAGGCCCAGAGCGGTGGCCAGCAGTGAAAAGGTCTGGCTCAGATGCCCGGCATCCATCAGCACCACCCGCAGTGCGCGGCTGAATTCGTACTTCCAGGCCATCCGCTCGACCCGCACAGTGGAAACGAACACCGCTGCCGCGTCCTTGATCCACGGTTGCCCGCCACAGGCCTCGCTGATCCAGGCTCGCGGATCTTCCAGGGATAACAACTCAAGCCCGTGACGGCGTACCGAATAGTGGTAAAGGCCCCGCTCGAAACCTTGCACATTCATCAGCACCGCATACACCTCGGTGCCCTGCAGCGAACCGCCGGCCGGCGAGGTTTTCTTCAGAAAGTAATCCCCCATGTGGTTCGGCTCCATGACGGTCGCGCCCCAGGTGTAGTAGAGCAACAGAGACAGCTGCGCCGAACTCAACGGCTGGTCACTGAAGGTTCGCGATGTGCGGCGATTGCCCAGCGAGTCCAGCAACGTCGGCTGAGCGATCGCGCAGGAAGTCAGTAGCGGGTTTTCCAGGGCAATGAACGGATGGGACCAATAGTCCTTGAATGCCGAGGGCTGGCGTCGCGCCGAGGCTTTTTGCTCAAGCTCCGTTTCCAGCTCGGCAACGCTGATGTAGGGCGTATGCGAGCCAGTCCGGGTACTCAGGTAAAACTCCAGCGCCGCGTCCCAGCGGGCCCAAAGATTGAGGGACGGTGCAGTCTGCGATTGATTCGCGACGGGCAGCAAAACACCGTGGCTGACCAGCGTCCTCAGGAACGCCAGGTTGTCGTCCTGTGCGGGACTCTGCAAAACACCCGGCAGCAACAAGGCACTCTCCAGCGTCTGCGGGCTCAGGAAGTGGCGCAGTAACGGCAGAAGCGTCACGCAAAACTCCAGGCTCAGGTCCTGCTGCCGATCCCGGATAAAAAACGACGCCGGGCCGACGCTGAGCCAGGTGCTTTCCCTGAGTTTCAACAGGGTCTGCGTGCCCTCCGCCGGCGTCTCTTGCGCGGCCTGTTGATCGCGCCCCCGCCAGGACAGGGCCTTGGGTCTCAAGGATTTTATGGCCTTGATCAAGGTCAGCAGTTCCGCGTCATCGGTTTTGCGGGAAATATCCCACTCCAGAGTGATCGCTTTCACCGGGGATGACGCAAACAACTGACGCAAGATGTCCCAATCGCGCCGCGGATGGCCGGTGTGAATTTCTATGAGCCGGTCCAGCGGCAACGAGCGCAAATAGTCGTTCAGGTCGTAACCCTGGGTTCTGGCAGTCGCGATCGCGCTGTCGAGATCCAACAGAAAACCCGAGCCGCTACGCTCCACCACACGGGAGATGAACTCGCCTTCGGGCTGCTCTTGTGCGTCGTGCAATGAAAACAGCCGCGGCGCGTTTTCAAGCACCAGCAACGTTGCCGTGAGCTCCTGCAATTCAATGGCATTGGCTACTACCGTGTCAGCCACTTCCTGGGCCAGGGTCGGCAAAATGAAATGCTGAGTGTCGCCACCGTGGAACCGCGACCAGGAAATATGCTCGGCCAGCCATGGCGAGCGGGTTTTGTCGCACAATCGCCGCGTCATGTGCAGAAACTCGCGATCCATCGCGATCCCCACACTGCCCAAGGACAAACTGGACGAATGCAGCAAGCTCGGTGTTTGAGCGCCGATGTCGAGCAAGCGTGGCTCCAGGATGCAGTGCGTCGGCTGAAATTCGACGTAATCGAAATGCGGCAAGCCCTCAGCGAGAATCCGTTCGACGGTCGGATCAAGCCCTTCCTGCGACCTGTCATCCTTAGAACCGTGTCGCGGCAAGTGGTACTCCAGCCCTACCCCTGCCTCGGGAAATTGCGAAGCATCGAACATCGCCATGATCGCCTCCCGGGCTTAAGCAGTCGCACCCAGCGCGCGTTCAGGCACAGTCGCCGTTTTCGCCAACAACCCGGCATGATGGCTCTCCAGCACCCTGACTTCCTGGGCCAGGTTTTCCAGAAGCTGGCGTCCCTGAGGGGTGAAATCGCTACTGGCTTCCAAATCCGGCAAGGCCCGGACCAAGCCCCGCAGAATGAACGCCAGCCGCTTTTGCGCCCGCTGCAGTTCATGGGACGAACGCGAGCGGATCCGCTCCAGGTATTTGACCAATGCGACGTACACGTAAAACGCATGAAAATAGCCATACACATCACGTTTCTGCCCCGACCACGGCAAGGTGAACGTCGCCTCCTGCGAGGCTTCTTCGTTGACGACCGGGCACACTTCGACAATGTTGTAGAGCAATTGATGAGTGGCCTCATGCACCAAGGACTCTTCAAGGTCGAGTATCGAATCGTCCCGGCTCGATAACAGGATGACCCCGGTGTAACGGGACGCCGAACAACTTCGGAATGAAGCATCCGGCAGATAACAGATGGACTTGACCAGTTTTCTGAACTGTTCATGGCAGGCAGGCCAGGTATGCTCTATCCGCAACAAGGCAATATTCACGACATCGCCAAAAAAATGCACGGAGTAGCCACTGCGCTCCAACTTTTTGCGGGTCACTTCATCTTCCGGAAACTCGTAACTGGGCGGTGTCGCCAGCATGATCAGCGGATCGGCATCGAATCGATACACTGGCGGGCAATCATAGGCCGAACGAGATTTGTCCTTTGCTTTCACCCGCGCCAGCACATCGGGAAACTCGACCAGAAACTTTTCCAACTCGGCCGTCTCTTCAGTTTTTTTGGTCAATACCAGGTTGGCATACTTAAAGACCAACGCACTCCATACTTGAAACACCGGGTCATTGATAATTGAATGCTGCTCCGGGGGCGGGAGCAATATAAGGTTCACCGCCTGCTCAAAAAATTCCGCCAGATGCGGTGCATCGGGAAACAGTTTAAAAAGTTCGGCATACAGCACCGTAAAGGTTGTATAGCGATTTCGACTGACACGCTGCTGCAACACTTCAAATCGTGAAGGCTCGGTATCCGGGAGAAATGTCGTGCCCTGGAATAAATCCTCGACGGATAACTCACGTTGCCCACGGTTCCCTGTATCCATTTTTTCAACCTTCCCTTAGGCAGGCGGCAACGACTTTGCCATCGTCAGACTGGCGACGTCATAACCGAGTTGTTCATAAAGACGACGAGCCGCATCGTTGCGACCAAAGACATGCAAGCGCACTTCCTCGCACCCGGCCTGGCGCGCCCATGACTCGACGGCCAGCATTGATTGCCTGGCATACCCCTGACGGCGTTCGCCGGGCTCAATGTATATATCCAGAATAAAAGCGATCGGCCGGGCACCGGCGTGTCGTTGGGCGATCCATAATTCACCGACGCGCCGATCCTTGTCCTTGATCACCCAGAGTTGATTGTTTTCAGACAGTCGCCCTTGCGGCAACAACTGCTCGAAGACGTTCCTGGACTTCTGCGAAGCCTCTTCCTGATCCCATTCACCCGAGGCGACCATGCCTTGGCCATATTCGGCAATGGCTCTTTCGGCGAAAGTCACATAGTCCGCATTGTCCATTGGAGCCAAGGTGACAGGCATGGGCCATTCACTCCCTGTTCGACCACTTTGCGTCCTGGTATTGAATCGAGCCATTTGGCGTACCGCGCAAATCGACCGGCTTTGCGTGGCACGCCAAGCGGCATCAGGACTTTTAATCCATTCGTGCTTGTATCTGTTGCTGCTGGTCAAATATCGCAGCAGTTCCAAGTTTGTCGCGAATACCCGCGCCGGCAGTCCCCAGTTTTACAGTATCAATATTTTTGACGGCTGTAAGTTCAGTAGCACTTAAGTGCACACCAATTCCTTTTGCAGCAGCCTCGGCATCTGCATGCAGTTTTGCGGCAAAGTCCTTATCGATAAGGGCGCGACCTACGACCGTGGCGAGACGCTCCTGATTAACTCTTGAGGGCATGGTGTTTCTCCTTGTTATTTCGGCATGACAAAAATGTACTCCTGACGATGCATAAAATTTCCCTTGCCCGCCCTGAGGACTTTAAATATAGCAAGACCTTCTTTCTTTTCCAGCCATATCGACGAGGTGCTTTAAATCTTTTCACGATAATCGATAACACCAAATCTTACGTTTAACTGGCGACTATCCATATACCTTTATATGACTGTAAAAGCTGTAGGAAACCTCTTACAACCAAAGAATTAAGCACTTCCATCTAACCTTAACAAAAACAATAAAACGCCATTAATAAAGCAGCCACTCAAATTCTAATGATTAACGCGGATAACTATGGGATTTAATTAAGAATGCCTCATGCCATCCCTGACTCGACAGGCATCGATAAGTGTTCGTTAATCGCCCAAAACCCCGTTCAGCCAATTGAATCTCCCCGTCCATCCCTCGCACCATTGCCCGCACCTGCATAAACCAATAACAACAGGTCCGACACCATGACTACGCGCCCTACCCGCTCCGGCTGAGCCCCCACTCGTTTATCCATTCCGATTTTTTTGTCTGCGACCTCTGGTTGCGGCTGCGTACTGCTTCATCCCTGATAATTAGAGAGACCCGAGCCCATGACCTCCTCCACCGCGCAGTATTTCTTTCCCGGCCTGATCGCCATCGCACTGACCGGCGCGGCCCTGCCCGCCATGGCCGAGGAAGCCGGTTTTGTCGAAGGAGCCAAGGTCAACCTGAACCTGCGCAATTTCTACATCAACCGTAACTTCACCAACCCGACCAAGACCCAGGGCAAGGCTGAAGAGTGGACGCAAAGCTTCATCCTCGACGCCAAGTCCGGGTTCACCCAAGGCACCGTCGGGTTCGGCATGGACGTGCTGGGTTTGTATTCGGTCAAGCTCGACGGCGGCAAAGGCACCGGCGGTACGCAGTTGTTGCCGCTGGATCACGACGGTCGTCCGGCAGACAATTTCGGTCGAACCAATGTGGCGTTCAAGGCCAAGCTGTCCCAGACCGAAGTGAAGGTCGGCGAGTGGATGCCAGTGCTGCCGATCCTGCGTTCGGACGACGGTCGCTCGCTGCCGCAAACCTTCCGAGGCGGCCAGATCACCTCGAAGGAAATCGACGGCCTGACGCTCTACGGCGGCCAGTTCCGCGCCAATAGCCCGCGCGATGACAGCAGCATGAGTGACATGTCGATGACGGGTAAAACGGCGTTCACTTCAGACCGCTTCAACTTCCAGGGCGGTGAGTATGCCTTCAACGGCAAACGCACTCAGATCGGCCTGTGGAACGCTGAACTCAAGGACATCTACAGCCAGCAATACGTCAACCTGATCCATACCCAACCGCTGGGCGACTGGACACTGGGCGCCAATCTCGGTTTTTTCTATGGCAAGGATGACGGCAGCGCCCGGGCCGGCGAGCTGGACAACAAAACCTGGTCGGGCCTGTTCTCGGCCAAATATGGCGGCAACACCTTCTATGTCGGCCTGCAAAAACTCACCGGTGACAGTGCCTGGATGCGGGTCAACGGCACCAGCGGCGGCACCTTGGCCAACGACAGCTACAACGCCAGCTATGACAATGCGAAGGAAAGATCCTGGCAATTGCGCCACGACTACAACTTCGCCGCCCTTGGCGTGCCAGGCCTGACCCTGATGAACCGCTACATCAGCGGCGACAACGTACACACCGCAACCACCACTGACGGCAAGGAATGGGGCCGCGAAAGCGAACTGGCCTATACCGTGCAGAGTGGCACGCTCAAAGACCTCAATATCAAATGGCGCAACTCGACCATCCGCCGCGACTTCAGCAACAACGAGTTCGACGAGAACCGGTTGATCGTCAGTTACCCGATCAGTTTGTTGTGAGCCTTTCATCAGGTTCTCACTGAACCCGTCGAATAAGCCGCAAGGAAGCGGCTGCAGTTGAGCTGTTATAACAAAATGAAAGTCACTCTATTATCAAAACAACTTAAGACCTGTTAGTTCTACCAGTAGACGCCTGCACTTTCGACTTCTAGAGTCTGACCTTCGAAGTATCCAACGGCTTTTAACCATGGAAGGTAGACACTATGAACTGGTGGCAGACCGATATATTGATTATGGTTTCTTATGGATTAGTCCATTCCTGCCTGACAACAAAACCGGCAATGAGTCTTTACGAAACAGTCTTTCCCGCCTGGAGCTGGAATATCGGCATGTGTGTATTTTCTGCAGCCACGTTGATTCTGGGCATTCTTTATTGGCAACCGTCCGGGCACTACATCTATGTGTTGATACCGGGCAGCCCACTGTTTCATTTCGCCGCCTTATCGATGGTCACGCTGTTAGGCCTGACCATTTACTGTTTCCGTTATACCTCGACTTTTTGGCAATGGCTCGGCGCTCACCAGTTAATTGCCCGTCTTAGAGGAAAAAAACCTCCCGAACCCTATCGACTGCATATACAAGGCATCAAACGTTACATCCGTTTTCCTCATCATACGTTCTTGATGTTCTTTTTCTGGGCCCACCCGATCATGACGTACGACACCCTGCTCTTTTCAGTCGGTACGACGATCTATATGTACATAGGCACGTGGCACATGGATAAACGTCTTGAAGCAATATTTGGCGATGAATGGCGGATCTACAAGAAAGATACCGGGCTCATGCTGCCTTCACCCAAAGCATGGTCACGGCTTTTTACAGATCTTCGCCAGCAGCAAGACGCCATCTGACAGCGGCTCAAATAATTTTGTGCAGGGATGCAATCATGTTTGAAACAGAACTCGAACCCTATCAATACCGGCTGGCCCAACATCCACTGTATGCGGCCATTCGTTCGGTCGAACACGTCAGATTATTCATGAGTCGCCATGTCTTTGCGGTCTGGGACTTCATGAGCCTGGCCAAACGGCTGCAACGTGACCTCACGTGCACGCAAATTCCATGGATGCCGGTACAGCATGCAGACTGCGCCCGTCTCATCAATGAAATCATTACCGGTGAGGAATCGGATCTCGATCTGAATGGCCACCCCGCCAGTCATTTCCATTTGTACCTGGATGCAATGGCGGAAGTCAGCGCGCCCACTGAGCGAATCGAGACGTTCATGCATCAATTCGCCCACTCTTTTTCGCTACCGCAAGCCCTGACTCAGGCTCGTGTTCCGGCGTACGTCCAGACGTTTGTCAAACACACCCTTAAAACGGCCCGCAAAGCATCCACTGCGGAAGTTGCCAGCAGTTTTCTTTTTGGCCGCGAAGACCCGATACCCGACATGTTTCAGACATTGTTGAACAATTGGGGGATCACCCATAGCCAGGCCCCCAAGTTTATTCATTACCTGAATCGACACATTGAAGTGGACAGTGGCGACCATGGCCCTGGCGCGCAAAAAATGCTGTCCCGATTAATCACGACGCCCGACCTGCGGGAAAAAGCGTTGAGCGCCGCCATCGAGGCTATCGAACACCGCATCAGGCTATGGAACGGCATCTATCGCGACATAAAAAAGTCGGACAGAGGTGGGTAAAAAATCCGCAGCGATAGTTTGTCAGCCTCATGGACACAGAGGACCACCTCATGATCACGCGACGAGAGCCAATGGCCCCCGAGAATACCCATTGGGACGCCAAGGCCTATCAGCAATTCTTCCGCCTTCGACAACGCCCCGTTAACGAGTTACTCAACCGGGTTGAACTGAAAAATCCCAAGCGTATTTACGACTTGGGTTGCGGCACCGGTATCGCGACTCAATTGCTGGCAAAGCGTTGGCCCCGAGCCCATTTGCAGGGCATCGACAGTTCCGGACAAATGCTGCAGGAAGCCCGGTGCCTGCCCATCAAGGCGCTGTGGAAACAATGTGATCTGCTGGACTGGGCACCAGAGCAATCGGCCGATCTGCTGTTCGCCGCCGCCGTATTGCACTTCATCAGCGACCATGAACAACTGCTGCCGCGCCTTCTTCGCCTGCTCAACCCTGGCGGTTGCCTGGCGGCGCACATGCCCGACTGGCGAGATGCGTCGTGGTACCAATTGATGCTCGACACACTCGAAGACGCCGGTCCCGGCCACACACCCTTGGGCACGGCGCAACTGCGTCAGGCCATGGCGGCGAGACCGTTGTTGTCGCTGGAGGGCTATTACCGCTTGCTGACGCCACTCACGCAAAAACTGCAGATCTGGGAGACCAAGGAATTACAGGTGGTCGAGGGACGTTCGCCGATTTACGACTGGGTCAAGGTTTCGGCCCTGCGACCGGTATTGATGGCGTTGAATGATGATGAAAAGGCACGCTTTCTGTACCACTACCTGATGCGCGTGCATGCGCATTACCCGCCGGAGAGCGACGGGCTTACGTTGTTTCCGTTCAAGCGGATCTTTATCGTTGCGACGGTGTGAGCGCACATGCATCAAATCGATCACCGCTTTCGCGAGCAAGCCCGCACACAGGGGTTGTGGTGGACAGTTATGCCCGGGACTCAACCCCCAACTCATCCCACACCGACTCGGCCAGGTGGAAGGTCGCGTTGGCCGCCGGGATGCCGCAGTAGATCGCGCTCTGCATGATCACTTCCTTGATCTCGCCGCGGGTCACGCCGTTGTTGGCGGCGGCGCGCAGGTGCAGTTTGAGTTCTTCGTTGCGGTTCATGCCGATCAGCATGGCGATGGTGATCAGGCTGCGGGTGTGGCGCGGCAGGCCCGGGCGGGTCCAGATGTCGCCCCAGGCGTGGCGGGTGATCATCTCCTGGAACTCCGAGTTGAACTCGGTCAGCGCGTTCAGGCTGCGGTCGACATGGGCATCGCCCAGTACTGCGCGGCGAACGTTCATGCCCTCGTCGTAACGTTGTTTCTCGTCCACAACAATCCCCTCAATGAGCTGACAAAAACGCCAGTACTCGGTCGCTGAACGCAGCGCCGGCCTGGACGTTGGACAGGTGCGCGGCGTAGAACTCTGCATACTCGGCGCCACGCACGTGCGCCTGAATGAAATGCCCGCCGGACGGTGGCGTCACCGCATCTTCGCTGCCGGAAATCACCAGCAGCGGCACCTGAATCGACGACAGCTGATCGCGGAAATCGGCATCGCGCACGGCCGCGCAATTGGCCGCGTAACCTTCAGGTGACGTGGCCGCGAGCATGTCGGTAATCCGCTTAACCGCTGCCGGATTGGCCTCGGCAAAATCCGCAGTGAACCAGCGCGCAATCGACGCATCGCGCAGGGCAACCATCGCCGCCGAGCCGTCACGCAGCACGGTTTCGATCCGTGGATTCCACACCGACGGATCACCGATTTTCGCCGCGGTGTTGCACACGATCAGTTTGTTCAATCGCTGACTGGCATTGATCCCCAGCCATTGGCCGATCAACCCGCCCATGGACAGACCACAGAAATGTGCGCGTTCGATGTGCAAGGCATCCAGCAGCGCCAGCACGTCGCGGCCCAATTGCTCGATGCTGTACGGCCCCGGCGTCACCAACGACTGGCCGTGACCACGGGTATCGAAACGCAACACGCGAAAATGCTCGGTGAACGCCGGGATCTGCGCGTCCCACATGTGCAGGTCGGTGCCCAGTGAGTTGGACAGCACCAGCACCGGCGCATCCGTCGGTCCATCGAGTTGCGGCCCTTGAATTTGGTAGTGCAGTTCGCCCTCGGCGAGTTGTACGAATGCCACAGCAGTCTCCTTCAGGCTATCAACGCAAAATGTTCAGCCACCGCTCGCTCGACCCAGGTATGGGCCTGACCGAGGTAATGGGCGGGGTCCAGCAGACGATCGAGTTCAGCGCCCGACAGCTCGGCAGTCACCTGCGGCTCGTCACCGAGTACCGCGCGCAGATGACGTTGCTCGGCCACTGCGCGTTTGCAGCATTGCTCCAGTAGATGGTGCGCGGTGTCGCGACCGACCCGTTGTGCCAGCACGATGCTCACGGCTTCGGCCAGCACCAGGCCCTGGGTCAAGTCGAGGTTGCGCGTCATTCGGTCGGCATCCACTTCCAGTCCGTCGGCCACCAACAGCGCTTGCTGCAAGCTGCCTGACACCAAACAGCAGATCTCCGGCAGGGTTTCCCATTCGGCATGCCACAGGCCCAGGCTGCGTTCGTGTTCCTGCGGCATCGCGCTGAACAAGGTCGAGAGCAACCCCGGCACCCGCGTCGCCGCGCCGATCAGCACCGCTGCGCCCACCGGGTTGCGCTTGTGCGGCATGGTCGAAGAACCGCCCTTGCCCGGCGCCGACGGTTCAAACACTTCGCCAGCCTCGGTCTGCATCAACAGGCTGATGTCGCGGCCGAGTTTGCCGAGGCTGCCAGCGATCAATCCAAGCACCGCGCCGAACTCCACCAGACGATCACGCTGGGTGTGCCAGGGTTGATCCGGCAAGGTCAGTTGCAGTTCCGCGGCCAAGGCTTCGGCAATCGGCATCGCCTGCTCGCCGAGGGCCGCGAGGGTGCCGGAGGCGCCGCCGAATTGCAGCACCAACAGGCGCGGTTTGAGTTCCAGCAGACGCTGACGGCTACGCGTCACCGCCCCCAGCCAACCGGCGATTTTCATGCCGAGGGTGACCGGCGTCGCATGTTGCAGCCAGGTGCGCCCGGCCAGCGGCATGGCAACGTAACGCCAGGCCTGGGTTGCGAGGGTTTCCCCCAGTTGCGCCAGATCAGCTTCGATCAATTCCAGCGCGCGGCGCAGTTGCAGCACCAGGCCGGTGTCCATTACATCCTGGCTGGTCGCGCCCAAATGCACGTAACGCTCGGCTTCGGCATTGTTCTTTGCGATCTGTTTGCCCAACGCCTTGACCAGTGGAATCGCCGAATTCCCCGCCGTGGCAATGGCCTCACCCAGCGCGGCGAAGTCATAATGCTCGGCCCGACATGCCGCTTCGATAGACGCGACAGCCGTCTGCGGAATCAGCCCAACCCGCGCCTCGGCCCGGGCCAGTGCCGCTTCGAAATCAAGCATGGCCTGAACCCGGCCCTGATCGCAGAACACCTCACGCATGTCGCGTGCCGTGAAGTAGGCATCGAACAATTGATTGCCCGGTCGCTGGTTCATAAACAGTCCTTGCAAGCGTGGGGCCGGTCAGGCCGACGCGTAGAAATCAAAGGTCGTTGTGCAAATACTACGCCGACACGTATCCGTGAACATTTCGAGTCCAGACAGGCGTTGCAATATCCCGTTCCATGCTATCCCTGTGGGAGCGGGCTTGCCCGCGATGACTGAGTCACATCCAACATTAATGTTGACTGACCCAACGCTATCGCAGGCAAGCCACGCTCCCACAGGTTTGCGGCTTTCACTCAATAATCGAAGAACACCGTCTCGGCATCCGTCCCCTGCAGAACCACATTCCACTGATAAACACCCGCAGCATCCTGCTTCGCCAGCAAAGTACTGCGGCGTTCAGCAGGGACGCACTCCAGCAGCGGATCCGCTACGTTGGCCGGTTCGCCATCAAAGTAAATCCGCGTCAACAAGTGCTTCACCAAACCGCGAGCAAACACCAGCACCACCAAATGCGGCGCCTGGGTCGTGCCCTTCAGGCCTTCCACTGTGCCCGGTTTGATCGTGGTAAACCGGAAGCGCCCTTGCGCATCCACCGGCACCCGGCCAAACCCTTCGAAATTCGGGTCCAGGGGTTTGTCCTGATCGTCTTCGGGGTGGTCGTACTTGCCGGCGGCGTTGGCCTGCCAGACTTCGAGCATGGCGTCGTTGACGAAGTCGCCATTGCCATCGACGACTTGCCCGGTGATTGCCACGCGCTCGCCGAGGGTTTGTGCAACGGTCAGGTCTTCACGGTTCAGCCAGGTCAGGCCGATGTGGTAATACGGCCCGACGGTGTGGGACGTGGTCGCGTTCAGCGTCATCTTATTTCTCCATCGGCGTTGCTTCGCGGCCGCGCAAGACGATGTCCCAGCGATAACCGAGGGCGTAGGAAGGGATGGTTTTTTCCAGGTCGAAACTGGCGATCAGGCGCTCTTTGGCGCTGGTATCCGGCACGCAGTTATAGATCGGGTCGTAAGCCAGCAACGGGTCGCCCGGGAAATACATCTGGGTCACCAGCCGCGTGAGAATACTCGGCCCGAACAGTGAGAAATGGATGTGCGCCGGGCGCCAGGCGTTGTGATGGTTACCCCACGGATAGGCACCAGGCTTGATGGTCTGGAACTGATACCAGCCATCGGCGTCGGTCACGGTACGGCCGGTGCCGGTGAAGTTAGGGTCCAGCGGCGCGTCGTGCAGGTCACGCGCATGGTTGTAGCGCCCGGCGGCGTTAGCCTGCCAGATCTCCACCAGAATCCCCGGCACCGGCAGACCGTTTTCATCCAGCACGCGGCCGTGGATGATGATCCGTTCGCCCAGCGGTTCGCCCTCGTGCTGAGCGGTCAGGTCGTTGTCCTGCTCCTGGATGCGCTCGGCGCCGATGGTCGGCCCGGTGATTTCCGACAGCGAATGAGGCAAAAACACCAACGGCTTGGACGGCGAGCGAAGGTTGGTGGATTGATAAGGAGGGTGCAGGTATTCCGGCTGAGTGCCCGCCTGCGGGCGACGGTAACCAGGTTTGTCAGTCATTACGCTTTCCTCAGTTCTTATTAGTCGACGCTTTATTCACAGCCAAGCGTGTCAGACCCGCTCGATCGCCAAGGCCAGCCCCTGGCCGACACCGACGCACATGGTCGCCAGACCTTTCTTGCCACCGGTTTTTTCCAGCTGATGCAGCGCGGTCAATACCAAGCGTGCACCGCTCATGCCCAGCGGATGGCCCAAGGCAATGGCGCCACCGTTCGGGTTGACCTGGGCCGCGTCATCCGCCAATCCCAGTTCACGCAGCACCGCCAAGCCTTGGCTGGCGAAGGCTTCGTTGAGTTCGATCACGTCGAAATCGCTGACTGCCAGGCCCAGGCGCTCGGTCAATTTACGCACCGCCGGCACCGGGCCGATACCCATCACCCGCGGTGCAACGCCGGCGCTGGACATGCCCAACACTTTCGCGCGGGCAGTCAGACCGTGTTTTTTAACTGCTTCGGCCGAAGCCAGGATCAACGCCGCCGCACCGTCGTTCACACCGGAGGCATTGCCAGCGGTGACGGTTTTGTCCGGACCGTTGACCGGTTTGAGTTTGGCCAGGGTTTCCAGTGTCGTGTCAGCACGGGGATGCTCATCCTGCGTGACCACGCTTTCACCCTTCTTGTGGGCAATGCGCACTTCGACGATTTCTTCGGCGAAAAATCCTGCTGCCTGCGCGGCGGCCGTGCGCTGCTGACTGCGCAGGGCGAACGCATCCTGATCGGCGCGGGAGATCCGGTAATCGTCGGCCACGTTATCGGCGGTCTGCGGCATCGCATCCACACCGTATTGGGCTTTCATCAACGGGTTGATGAAACGCCAGCCGATGGTGGTGTCTTCCAGTTTCATGTTGCGCGAGAACGCCGCATCGGCCTTGCCCATCACGAACGGTGCGCGAGACATCGACTCGACGCCGCCGGCAATCGCCAGCTCCATCTCGCCGCTGGCGATGGCCCGAAACGCCGTACCGATCGCATCCATGCCCGAAGCGCACAGGCGATTGAGGGTGACCCCGGGAATGGTTTCCGGCAGGCCCGCCAACAACAACGCCATGCGTGCCACGTTACGATTGTCTTCGCCGGCCTGGTTGGCGCAACCAAGGAATACTTCGTCCACCGCGTTCCAGTCCACCGACGGGTTGCGCGCCATCAGCGCTTTGATCGGCACGGCGGCCAGATCATCGGCGCGAACCGCCGACAGGCCGCCGCCGAAACGGCCGATGGGAGTGCGAATGGCGTCGCAGATATAAACGTCACGCATCAGGCTTCTCCAGGTGCTTGGCCGTGGGCGGCAGCCGTGCGAGCTTCCAGATCGCGCAGCGCGGTCAACTCGAGCTCGGTTGGCTCGGCGGTGTTTTCCACCTGATCGGCAAAACGAATCGCCCAGCCGGTGGCGGCAATCACTTGCTCGCGAGTCACGCCTGGGTGCAGCGCGGTCACCACGAATTCATGAGTATCCGCTTCGGGTTCCATGATGCACAGGTCGGTAATGATGCCGACAGGACCGGCACCCGGCAGGCCGAGACGCTTACGTGAATCACCGCCCTCGCCATGACCGACCGAGGTGATGAAGTCGAGTTTATCGACAAAGGAGCGCGCCGATTGCTTGAGGATGATCAGCACGCTCTTGGCGGAGCCGGCGATCTCCGGCGCGCCGCCAGCACCTGGCAGGCGGACTTTCGGCGCGTGGTAGTCGCCAACGACGGTGGTGTTGATGTTGCCGAAACGGTCGACTTGCGCGGCGCCGAGGAAACCGACGTCAATGCGCCCGCCCTGCAACCAGTAGCGAAAAATCTCACCGGTCGGGACGACGGTGTCGGCGGTTTCCGCCAGCTCACCGTCACCGATCGACAGTGGCAATACGCTCGGCTTGGCACCGATCGGACCCGATTCGTAGATCAGGACTACGTCTGGCGAGGAAGTCAGACGTGCCAGGTTGGCGGCTTTCGACGGCAGGCCGATGCCGACGAAGCATACCGAACCGTTTTTCAGACGGCGGGCGGCGGCGACGGTCATCATTTCATTGGTGGTGTAAGTCATTACTTGGCCTCCGAAGCAGCGGCCAGCTTGGCCTGGAACTCACTGAAGTCAGCGCAACCGTGGATGTACTCGTTGATCCACGCGGTGAAAGTTTCACGGTCGCGGGCAATCGGGTCCCAGGCTTGATAGAAGCGGTTGTCGCGTTCGGTGTAACCGTGGGCGTAGGACGGATGCGCGCCCCCCGGTACATGGCAGACCGCGCTCAAGGCCCAGGTCGGCAGCACGCAAGCGTTCATCGGTGCGTTGAGGTCGTCGACGATTTCTTCAACAGTGACGATGCAGCGCTTGGCGGCCAGCGCCGCTTCTTTCTGCACGCCGAGAATGCCCCAGAGCAGCACGTTGCCTTTGCGATCGGCTTTCTGCGCGTGAATCACGGTGATGTCCGGGCGCACCGACGGCACCGCCGCCAGCACTTCGCCGGTGAACGGGCACGTGACGGTTTTGATCAGCGGGTTGACCTTCGGCAGGTCGGAGCCGGCGTAGGCACGCAGCACCGCGAACGGTAAGCCCGAAGCGCCCGCGACGTAGGCATTGGCCAGGTCGGCGTGGCTGTGTTCTTCGATTTCCAGGGCATGCGGCCACTGCCTTTCGACCGCGTCACGCAGACGGTGCAGCGAGCCCACGCCTGGGTTACCGCCCCAGGAGAAAATCAGCTTGCGAGCACAACCGGCACCGATCAACTGGTCGTAGATCAAGTCGGGCGTCATCCGCACCAGGGTCAGATCTTTCTTGCCCTGACGGATGATCTCGTGACCCGCCGCCGTAGGAATCAGGTGAGTAAAGCCTTCGAGCGCGACGGTATCGCCGTCGTTGACGAACTGCTTTACCGCGTCATGCAGCGAAAGGATTTCAGCCATGGGGCAGGCTCCCGTTTTGTTATGAACCGACAGTGGTAGAAAAAGGCGCGAGGTTCAGCGCCGGAATGACTGAAGATTAAGCCCCTGGAAAAACCCAAACAATCCGATAATCGACTGAGCGTTCGTTTATCGAACAGATTGTTGTCTCACTACCGATCCTCAAAAGCTTCGCGGGCAAGCCTCGCTCCTACGGGATGCGCGTGATATCCGCGACCATACATTTCCGTAGGAGCGAGGCTTGCCCGCGAAGAGGCCATCAGACTCGCTAAAGAATCTGAAACCTGTCCTCAGGTCGCATCCGCATGGCTGACCATGCCCTTGATCACCACCGCCGTGGTCGCCAACGCGGCCGGAATCACCAGCGCTGTCAGCACCTGTTCGAAGTTCCACCCCAGGCCCAGCAAGGTTGCGCCCATCCACGCACCGAGGATCGCGCCGAAGCGGCCAATCCCGAGCATCCACGACACCCCCGTCGCCCGCCCCTGAGTCGGGTAAAACCGCGCTGCCAAAGACGGCATCGCCGATTGCGCACCGTTGACACACATCCCGGCCACCAGCACCAGGGTCGCCAGCACTGCGATGTTGCCCAGACTCTGCCCTACCGCGTAGGCAAACACCCCGGCGAGCAAGTAGAAAATGCCGATGACCTTGTGCGGATTGAACCGGTCCATCGCCCAGCCCACGCCCACCGCGCTCAATACCCCACCGAACTGGAACAGCGCACCAATGAATGCGGCCTGCTCCATGCTCGCGCCGCTGTCACGCATCAGCGTCGGCAGCCAGCTGGTCAGCAGGTAAACGATCACCAGCCCCATGAAGTACGTCAGCCACAGCAGCAACGTGCCGGTGCTGTAGGTGCCCGAGAAGATCACCGCAAACACATTGCGCGCCTTCACGGTTTTCTGTTCCGGCACGCTGAAGCTCGAAGCCTGTGCCACCACCGTCGGGTCGATCGGCGCCAAGGTTTTGCGCACTTTGTCCGTGCCACGATTGCGCACCACCAGGTAACGCGCCGATTCCGGCAACCAGAACAGCAAGACGACAGCGAGGATCAGCGGCAGAACCCCGCCGATCATCAACAGACTGTGCCAGCCGAAGGCCGGAATCAGTTTGGCCGAGATGAACCCGCCACCGGCCATGCCGAGGTTGAAGCCGCAGAACATGCTGGTCACCAGCAAGGACTTTTTGCGCTCCGGGGTGTATTCGGACAGCAGCGTGGTGGCGTTCGGCATGCCGGCGCCCAGGCCCAGGCCGGTGAGGAAACGCAGTACCAGCAGTTGATCAACGTTAGTGCTATAGGCCGACGCCAGGCTGAAAGCGCCGAACACCAACACCGCGCCCACCAGTACGACTTTTCGCCCGAAGCGGTCAGCCAATGGGCCGGAACCCAAGGCGCCGAAGACCATGCCGATCAACGCCGCACTCATCACCGGGCCGAGACTGGCGCGATCGATGCCCCAGTCCTGGGACAGTGCCGGCGCAATAAACCCCATGGCCGCAGTGTCGAGGCCATCGAGGAAAACAATCAGGAAACATAGAATCACCACCCGCCATTGGTAGCGCGAAATGGGTTGAGCGTTGATGAAGGACTGCACGTCGAGGCAGTTTCCTACAGCAGACTGAGGCTGGTTCATTATTTTTATTCCACGCAAAGAACGCAGTCGAACAGGTGCCAGCCGGGGCTGACGCTGTCACAAGAAAAGGAGGTCGGGATCAGGTGATCCGGTTTCGGCAGCTAAACCGGTGGGAACGGCGACAGTCGGGAAACGTGCGCATGACGATGCCTCTTCTCATTATTATTGGGGCGTGATCCGGCGCCTGGCTGAAGGCCAACAGTGCCGGATGACGCTGCCGCGACATTAATGATCCAAGGGAAAGAGCGTCAATTCGATAAACGCGACTCTGTGCGTTTATCGAACAGCTTAGGCAAAGAGTTGCGCGCTCAGATCACGACTGGCGCTTAGCAGACCAGGCAAGAAACGCTGTTCCAGCTCGCTGCGACTGACCCGGCCGGCGTGGGTGCTGACGTTTAACGCCGCCACCACTTGGCCGGACGCGTCGTACACCGGAACGGCAATTGAGCGCAGGCCCTGCTCCAATTCCTGATCAACGATGCACCAGCCTTGCTGCCGTACCTCTTGCAGGCATTCGAGCAACGCCTCGGGGGTATGCAACGTGCGACTGGTCTTGGCTTGCAGCTCTGCATGGTCGAGGTACTCGCGCAGTGACGTGTCGTCCAGCGCGGCGAGAAGAATCCTGCCCATGGATGTGCAATAAGCCGGCAGTCGCCCACCCACCGAGAGGTCGACGGAGATCAGCCGCTGAGTGGTCGCCGAGCGCGCAATGTACAAAATGTCATCGCCTTCCAGCGTGGCCATGTTGCAGGCCTCATGCAGTTGCTCGCTCATGCGGTCCAGATACGGCTGGGCAGAAACCGCCAATGGCGTCGACGACAAATAGGCATGGCCCAGGGTCAGTACTTTGGGCAACAGCGAATAGGTGCGCCCGTCGGTGGTGGCGTAGCCAAGCTTGATCAGGGTATGTAGGCAACGTCGCACAGCGGCGCGGGGAATTTCCGTGCGATGGCTGATCTGCGCAATGGTCAGGTGCCGCTTGCGCTCCTGGAACGCTTGCACCACCGCCAAGCCACGGGCCAGGGATGTCATGAAATCCGGGTCACCGGTCAGGGCCTGGATTCGCTTGGCGGGCGAGGCAACGATCGGCGGTGCCACTGAAGCGAAGGAATTGCGCATTTGATCGTTCATATCAGGTTGTTTCCCACACGAATCAACGACTATTACAAACGGCTCCCGGTCTGACATACAAGCCACCGGCCACCAAGATTGGGCGATTATCGAACCATGGGCCGATAATCGCAATCAATGGTTGCTAAGGGTGAGCCATACCGCTTTTACTCCCCATGCAATACGATTGTTATTTTCGGTCACGATTTAAAGAAGCATGGGTGTACTTATTCGTTCGGCTAAATGGCGCCAGAAAGTCATCGCTGTAACTGGCATCACGGTACCGTAGTTACCGGTAAAAGTTTGCGAGTAACAAAACAATCACACACGAGGAACTACTTTTAACTCTCAAGAGATAGTGTTCTGCGGATCGACCGCTATAATACATCTCAGTGGCGACCGGTTTTTTACGTGCCGATTTCGCCAACCGGCAGCGCAATATCCATTGTCGCTGTCCGCAGCAAGCGCCTGACGCTCATTTCATATGCTTCGCCAACGCGCTCGCTGAAACTGGAGACTGATGCTACGTCAGCTGTTTTTCTCTGGTGCCGTGGCCGCCTGCAACAAGGACGAATTGATTGCTCCGAGGGAACGATGCCGTGTCAGGCATTGTCCCTTCAACGAGCGTGGTCAATAAATCGATGCAGCGCGTTTCACCAGAATTAATCTCAACTCAATCAGGTAGCACTGTGACGAAAGACGAACTGCGCGCGGAACTTGAGCGCCAGGAACAACGTTACAAGGAAGTTTACGGCGGGGAAGTCACCACCTACGCCGCTCAGCCCGAACCCGAACGCAAACCCTGGCGTAAACGCGCCACCGTTCAGGACCAGGCCTTCTCCCAGGAATTGCAGAAGATGGAAAAGGAACTCAAAGCCGAAGAGCCATGACCGCCTCGGCTTGAATCCTTTCAAGAGCCTGCGTCTGCACCCGTTAAAAGCGGGTTGTATGGATGATGCTTTTCGCGCCCGCTACAAGCGGGCAGCGGTCCCCCTCATCCATTGAATGAGGCAAATGGCTCCTGTCCGGCCCTCTTCTCAGATATTTCACACAAGCGTTCAAGCCTCTCGCCCTGTCGGGAGAAACCCTTGTGGCTGCGGCCTTTGCAAGTAAATTCAATGACTTGTAAAACCCTGAAAAACCGCGGCGCCTGAGGGATTGCCACAAATTAATTCGTTGAAGAATGTTACCGATGAGCAGCTAGTGCATCGATTATCAGTCTTTTCTGGCATAATCGCGCCCCCTTACGACCGGGTCAGAAAACCTTCATGATCGATTTATTCAGCGGACTGGATGCTTGGGTGCTTGTGAGCCTCTTGCTCGCCCTGGCCTTTGTCCTCGCCTTCGAGTTCATCAACGGCTTTCATGACACCGCAAACGCGGTGGCCACTGTTATCTACACCAAAGCCATGCCGCCTCATCTGGCGGTGTTCTTTTCCGGTGTGTTCAACTTCCTCGGCGTGCTGCTGGGCGGTGTGGGCGTGGCGTATGCCATCGTTCATTTGCTGCCGGTAGAACTGCTGATCAATGTGAACACCGGTCACGGACTGGCCATGGTGTTCTCGTTGCTCGCCGCCGCCATCACCTGGAACCTGGGCACCTGGTACTTCGGTATCCCCGCCTCCAGCTCTCATACGCTGATCGGTTCGATCCTCGGTGTCGGCCTGGCCAACGCCTTGATCAACGACATTCCGTTGGCCGATGGCGTGAACTGGCAGAAGGCGATCGATATCGGTGCGTCCCTGGTGTTCTCGCCGATGGCTGGTTTCCTGATCGCAGCCCTGGTGCTGATCGGCCTTAAATGGTGGCGTCCGCTGTCCAAGATGCACAAGACACCGGAACAGCGCCGCAAGATCGACGACAAGAAACACCCGCCGTTCTGGAATCGTCTGGTGCTGGTGATTTCGGCGATGGCAGTCAGCTTCGTGCACGGTTCGAACGATGGCCAGAAAGGTATCGGCCTGATCATGCTGGTGCTGATCGGTATCGTGCCGGCGCAGTTCGTTCTCGACCTGAACAGCACCACCTACCAGATCGAACGTACTCGCGATGCGACCCTGCACCTGAGCCAGTTCTACGAGCGTAACCGCGAATCCCTGGGTGAGTTCCTGGCACTGGGCAAAAGCGTGAAAGGCGATCTGCCGGAGAAATTCCGTTGCAACCCGCAACAGACCGAACCGACTATTTCAGCGCTGCTGGGCACCCTTAAAGGTGTAGCCGACTACCATTCGCTGCCGTCGGAAAGCCGTATCGAAGTACGTCGCTACCTGCTCTGCCTGGACGACACCGCGAAGAAAGTCGCCAAGCTGCCAGGCCTCGCTGCCCGTGAAAAAGCTGACCTGGACAAACTGCGCAAGGACCTGACCACCACCACCGAATACGCCCCGTTCTGGGTGATTCTGGCGGTCGCCCTGGCCCTCGGCCTGGGTACCATGGTCGGTTGGAAACGCGTGGTACTGACCATTGGCGAGAAGATCGGCAAGCAAGGCATGACTTATGCCCAAGGCATGTCGGCGCAGATCACCACCGCGTGCATGATCGGCGCGGCCAACATCTTCAGCCTGCCGGTTTCCACCACACACGTCCTGTCTTCAGGCGTGGCCGGTACGATGGTCGCGAACAAAAGCGGCCTGCAAGGCGGCACCGTCAGAACCATCCTGCTGGCCTGGGTCCTGACCCTGCCAGCCACCGTGGCCCTGTCGGCCGGCCTGTTCTGGCTGGCATCGAAGGCACTGGGTAGCTGATACACCGCTACTGAAAAAGGCGCGTTCCGTGAGGTTCGCGCCTTTTTTATTGCCAATGTCCGAGTTCGCCGCAGCCCCCTGTGAGATCGGGCTTGCTCGCGAAAGCGTCCGCCCAAACACCGCACGACTTGCTGCCCCCCACCCGCAAAACCCCAATCGAACATCTATCCTTCATATAGGTCAACCAAAGGGAGAACAACGGTCCCGGAGGGATGTTCATCGTGCATATCGCTGACATAACCATGTTCTACGCCCCTGCCAGCGGTGGCGTGCGTACTTATCTGGATGCCAAACACCGCCGCTTGGGCAATAAGCCAGGCATTCGTCACAGCTTGCTGGTCCCCGGGGCGCATTTGAGTGAACAGGATGGCGTTTACACGGTTCCGGCGCCTGCCTTGCCCTTTGGCAAGGGCTATCGCTTCCCCCTCCGACTCGCGCCGTGGCGCAATGTCCTGCAGGATTTGCAACCCGACCTGATTGAAGTCGGCGACCCCTACCTGACTGCCTGGGCTGCCTTAGACGCCAAGCGGCAACTCGATGTGCCGGTGATCGGCTTTTATCATTCGGACCTGCCGCTGCTGGTCAGCAATCGCATGGGTAACTGGGTTACCCCCAATATCGAAGCTTATGTCAGCAAACTCTATGGCAACTTCGACCGGGTTCTGGCGCCGAGCCAAATCATGGCCGATAAACTGATCGGGTTGGGCGTGAAGAACGTTTTTGTACAACCGCTGGGCGTCGACCTGCAAACGTTCAACCCCAGTGCACGGGATCCAGGTTTGCGGGCCGAATTGGGCATTGATGAAAACACTCACCTGCTGATCTTCGCCGGCCGTGGATCCAAGGAAAAAAACCTGCCGGTGCTGCTCAGATGCATGAAACGCCTGGGTCGTCGCTATCACCTGTTACTGGTGGGCTCCTCAATGCCTACCTTGGTACCGCGCAATGTCACCGTCCTCGATGAGTTCTACCCGGCGGCGCAAGTCGCGCGTTTGATGGCCAGTGCCGATGCTCTGGTGCATGCCGGTGATCAGGAAACTTTCGGCCTGGTGGTCCTCGAAGCCATGGCCAGCGGTATTCCGGTGGTGGCCGTGGCGGCCGGGGCTTTTCAGGAAATTGTCACCGATCAATGCGGCCTGCTTTGCGCGCCGAACAATCCAGCCGCGATGGCCAACGCGGTGCGCGAACTGTTCAGTCAGGGCAGCGCCGCACTGGGCAAACAAGCCCGTCGCCATGTCGAGCAACATTACGCCTGGGACACCGTGGTCGACAGCCTGCTGGGGCACTATCACGCCGTACTCGGTACTCAATGGCCACTGACCGCCAATGGTTGAGCCCATGAACGCGCCCAGCCTGTTACTGGTGCTGCACGACGTTGCGCCGCAAACCTGGCCCGATTACCAAGCCTTCGTCGAAGCCGTCGACGCGCTGGGTGAGGTGCCGATCACCTGGCTGGTGGTGCCGGATTTCCACAAGCATAACGACCTGAATGCGTATCCGGCGTTTCGACGCTTGCTGACCCGCCGGGTCGCTCGCGGCGACGAACTGGCACTGCACGGTTACTTTCATTGCGATGAAGGACCGATCCCCATCACTCCCCGAGACTGGTTCATGCGCCGAATCTACACCCATGAAGGCGAGTTCTACGACCTGTCACAAGAAGCCGCCCTCACCCGCCTGCGTGCCGGAATCGAGGTGTTCCAGCGTTACAACTGGCCATTGGAAGGTTTCGTCGCTCCGACCTGGCTAATGAGCGAAGGCACCCGCCAAGCCTTGCGTCAGGTACCGCTGCGCTACACCAGCGACTCGCAGCATCTGTATCGATTGCCGGATTTCACCGCGATCGATGCCCCGTGCCTGGTCTGGAGCGCGCGCAGCGCCTGGCGTCGAGGTCTGTCGAAAATCGTCAGCAATCAGCGTGAACAACGCTGGCGCCAGGCCCCGGTGATTCGTCTCGGCCTGCACCCCGTGGACATGCGTCATGAGTTCTCGCGCCACTATTGGCTGCAAACCCTCAAACGCTTGCTCGACGAGGGCCGCGTGCCAATGACCAAGGCCAACTGGCTGGCACAGCAACGCGACCCCATCGGTCGCGCCGCATGAGCCGCGGGATTCTGCTGGTCGTCGCCCTGCTCGCTGCGGTGCTCATCCCGTCGTTGCTGGGTGGCGCAGAGACATGGTCGCGGTTGCAAAGCTTTCCGCTGAAATGGTTGCTGATCATGTTCGGCATGATCCTGCTGTGCTGGATGCTCAACACCCAGCGCTTGCGCCTGCTGCTGGGAGATCAACGCGACAAGATCAGTCGCTTCAAAAGTCTCGGGGTGGTGATGTCCGCCGAGTTCGCCTACTGCGCCACCCCCGGCGGCAGTGGCGGACCGCTGACCATCATGGCGTTGCTGGCACGTCACGGCGTGCGGCCGGCCAGGGGCAGCGCCGTGTTCGCCATGGACCAGTTGAGCGACCTGCTGTTTTTTCTCTGCGCGCTGAGTGGGATTCTGATTTATGCACTGTTCCAGCACCTCAGTCAGCGCATGGAATGGCTGCTGACGGTCAGCGCCGTCTCAATGTTCGGTGGGTTGTTCAGTTGCGTATTAGCGGCTCGCTACCACCGCTCGCTGATTCGTCTGAGTGGTCGGTTGCTCGCTCGTCTCAATGTCAAAGGCACCACCCGGATGCGCTGGGCGCGAAAGCTTCTGCACTTCCTCGCAGCGTTCACTGACACATTGAAGTTGCCTTTTCAGACGTTGATCACAGTGTTTGCACTGACCTGCCTGCATTGGCTCTTGCGCTATAGCGTGTTGTATCTGGCATTGCTCGGGCTGGGCGTGGACTTGCAGTGGGCCTGGTGTTTTCTGATCCAGATGCTGTCGCTGAGTGCTGGGCAGTTCAGCCTATTGCCGGGCGGTGCCGGGGCGGCAGAACTGACATCGGCGGCGCTGCTGGCGCCCATGGTCGGGAAATCCACCGCGGCGGCGGCGATTCTGATCTGGCGGACAGTGACCTATTACTTCTATCTGGTGGTCGGTGGCCCAGTGTTTGTGCTGATGCTTGGGCGGCCACTGCTCAGGAAGTTGATGAAGTTCAAGCAGGCTTAAAGGATCGCAGCCTTAAAAGATCGCAACCTTCGGCAGCTCCTACACTGTGGCGAGGGGGCTTGTCGGAACGCCGCATCGCCCCGTTCGGCGGCGCAGCCGTCGCAAGATCAGCACGCAGGGTATACCTGAACGAATGCCGGGGGCCGCTTCGCAGCCCAACGGGGGCAAGCCTTCTCGCCACAGGGTAATCTTTTTCAGGAGTCCCCGGATTCATCCTCAGAATCGTCCTGCAACTGCTCCCACAACTCAGCGGCACCGGGAAACTCCGTGCCGTCTTCGGCGCTCAGGTCATCCGGGTCATAGCGACTCAAACAGCCCTCACCCAATGTGGCGGGTGCTTTGGAGGTGGCTTTGTCCAGTGGATCGGCCATGGTTATGTTCTCAGTGCAAAAACGGCGAAGGGCCTGAAGCGATTGAACGCCCAGGCCCTTCGAATTTCAACCGTACAGCTATCAGAACACGACGGTTTTGTTGCCATGCACCAGCACCCGGTCTTCCAGGTGATAACGCAGACCACGTGCCAGCACCATTTTCTCGACATCACGGCCGAAGCGCACCATGTCTTCAATGCTGTCGCTGTGACTCACGCGCACCACGTCTTGCTCGATGATCGGACCGGCGTCCAGCTCTTCGGTGACATAGTGGCAAGTAGCGCCGATCAACTTCACACCGCGCATCGAAGCCTGGTGATACGGCTTGGCACCGACGAACGACGGCAAGAAGCTGTGATGAATATTGATGACTTTATGGGCATATTCGCTGCACAACTCAGGCGGCAGAATCTGCATATAACGGGCAAGTACCACCACTTCGGCCTCGTGCTGTTTGACCAGACGCGAGACTTCGGCGAAGGCCGGCTCCTTGTTCTGTGGATTGACCGGGACATGGTAGTAAGGAATACCGTGCCACTCGACCATGCTGCGCAAATCATCATGGTTGGAAATCACGCAGGCGATTTCACAGTCCAGTTCGTCGCTGTGCCAGCGGTGCAGCAAGTCGGCCAGGCAGTGGGATTCGCGACTGGCCATCAACACCACACGTTTCTTCTGCTCGGTGTCGGTGATGCGCCAGTCCATCGAAAACTCTTCGGCAATCGGTGCAAACGCTTCGCGAAAGGCTTCGATACCGAAAGGCAGCGAATCGGCACGAATTTCGTGACGCATGAAGAACCAGCCACTGAGATTATCCGAGTGATGGCTCGCTTCAGTGATCCAGCCGTTATGTGACGCCAGAAAGTTACTGACTTTAGCAACGATGCCGACGCGGTCCGGGCAAGCAATCACCAGCCGAAAAGTGCGCATGAGGGGGAAACTCCAGAACTTCGCAAAGGCCGCTATTCTAGCGATTGTGCAGCAAAACTGCAGTATTGATGACGTATGGCTTTGCCCGCAGGTCCGGTACAGGCTCTGCAAGCACCAGGCTGCCCCACGCGATGGTGTTCTTGTGGGCAATCTTCAAGAGGTCAACTGTGAATATTTGTGACGCTATTTAACTGTCCCTCCAATGTGTGTCCTGTTCCGCAACTAATTTAAATAAAACTCCGGTTAAATGTTTACTTGATGAAACACCCTGACTATTATTGTCGCACTGTCACCCTGTCATCCAGCGCCCAACATAAGGTAGTCCTCATGTCCTTGATCAACGAATATCGCGCCACCGAAGAAGCTATCAAAGAGCTGCAAGCCCGTTTGAAGAATCTGTCCCAAGACGACAAACTGCAAACCGAGCTGGAATTCGAAGGCAAACTGCGCACCCTGATGGGCGAATACTCCAAATCCCTGCGTGACATCATCGCGCTGTTGGATCCAGAGTCCAAAACCAAGGCTCCACGTGGCGGCGCAGTAAAAACTACCGGCACCAAGCGTGCTCGCAAAGTTAAACAATACAAAAACCCGCACAACGGCGAAGTCATCGAAACCAAAGGTGGCAACCACAAGACTCTGAAAGAGTGGAAAGCCAAGTGGGGCGGTGACGTGGTTGAAAGCTGGGCTACCCTGCTGGGCTAAGCCGCAAGCGTGTCGCAGACTGATCCGCGACCAAAAAACGCCAGCAAATGCTGGCGTTTTTTTATGCCTGGAATTCAAGCGCAGCTTATTCTCGTTTTCAAAGACTCAAACGTTTGCGTAATGCCTGGACATGATTCTGCCATTCATCCAGAACCTCTCGCTGAAACGTTGTAGCACTAGTCGTCAATTGAGCAGCCACCTCCAGAAAACTATCCAGCGTATTTGGCGCGCCCCACTCTGGCGCACACAAACGTTTCTGACAGAATATTCGCCAGCGTTCTTGCTCTTCCAGGCTCAACGTATCGGGAAAGTTGCGTGCGCGATAACGAAACAATAATTCAGGCAAACGCTCATCATCGAAAGGCCACTGTTCTTGTGCTAATTGCGCAGGGTCGGCGGCTCTGACTTGCTCACATAGACGCCGGTCCCGATCACCGATAAAACCGTCGTATAACTGTTGCTCGGGGTCTTGGCTCGGAGAAAAATCGTCGCTGGAGTAAATGTCCGACACTTTATCTCGCCAAACTTGTTGTGCGTCACTTAGCCGCAGCGCCCGCTCCTGATAAAGCGCCATATCCAGCCCCAAACGTTGCTGATCTAGAGGACGAAGTACCGATAACGGCGCCACTACCGGGCACTTGTTGATGTGTATGAGCTTGAGCGGCACCGGCAGTTCACCTTCGGCCAAGTCATCGCGGCGGGTATAAAGCCGCTGACGCAAGGCTTCGGCATCCAGGTCTAGCAACCCCTGAGGGTCCAGGTGCAGGTCACAGACAATCAGCGCGTTGCGATTACGGGGATGCCAGGCCAACGGCAGCACCACACCCACATAGTTGCGGGCCGCCGAAAAGCGCCCGGAAATATGCACCATCGGCTGCAACAGCCGAATTTGATCCATCACCTTTTGTTTGCTGCGCAATTGAAACAGCCAGTCATACAACTTCGGCTGTTTTTCCCGAATCAGACGCGCCAGGGCGATGGTGGCACGAACATCCGACAGCGCCTCGTGTGCATGCCCGTGATCGATGCCATTGGCGGCGGTCAGACGTTCGAGTTTGAGCGTGACTCGCCCTTCGTCGTCCTTGGGCCAGACGAGGCCATCGGGACGCAAGGCATACGCTGCGCGCACCACATCGATCAAATCCCAACGGCTGTTGCCGCCCTGCCACTCTCGTGCATAAGGGTCGAAGAAGTTTCGATACAGGCTATAGCGGGTCATCTCGTCGTCAAAACGCAGCGTGTTGTACCCGGCCCCACAGGTGCCGGGCGCCGCGAGCTGGCCATGAACCCGTGTCATGAAATCGGCTTCGCTCAAACCTTGCTCGGCCAGACGCCCGGGCGTAATACCGGTGATCGCGCACGCCGCCGGATGAGGCAGGATGTCGTCACTGGGCTGGCAATAAAGGTTGACCGGTTCGTCTATTTCATTGAGATCGAAGTCGGTGCGAATCCCCGCCACTTGCAGCGGGCGGTCGCAACGGGGGTTGATGCCAGTGGTTTCATAGTCGTACCAGAAGATCGAGGTCACGGGTTGTTCCTGAACTGAAGACCGGCGAAGTCTAGGCGCACACAGGACGCCCCGACCAGAGTTCTTGTCATTCAATCACCTCTGGCCACTCACTGTGCAATACATAGTTATGTCGTTTTCCCCCAAGAGGCTGCTAGCATCGAACGGAGATCGAATCCGGACCAGGCCACATCAAGGTTGCCCATGCTCGAGACCACAGCACTGCAAAGGAACGCGACGCTGGCCCCGCCACTGGACACGCGGTATCACGTCGAAACGCCCGAAGGCATCGACTTGCCGCTGCGCCCGGCCGGGTTGATGGTACGTGCGCTGGCGTTCGCCATCGACCTGGGCCTGCGCGGGGTGATTCTGGGCCTGCTGTTTGTTGTGTTGGCGTTTCTGGGAAAACTGGGCGCCGGGCTGGGTTCGATTCTGCTGTTCGTGATGAGCTGGTGGTACATGGTGCTGTTCGAAGTGCTCAATCAGGGCCGCTCACCGGGCAAGCAATGGATGGGGTTGCGCGTAGTGCATGACGATGGCACGCCGATCGGCTGGTCCGCGTCCTTGCTGCGCAACCTGCTGCGGTTTGTCGACATGTTGCCGTTCGGCTACTTTCTCGGGGCGATCAGTTGCCTGCAACACCCCTCCTTCAAACGCCTCGGCGACCTGGCCGCCGGTACGCTGGTGATCTACCGCGAACAACCGCTCACCCGACCGCAGCTGCCCGACGTCCCACCGCGGCGCGCAGCTTTCGCGCTGACGCTGACCGAGCAACGCGCCATCCTCGGGTTTGCCGAACGCCAGGGTGAACTCTCCGAGGCGCGGGCCAACGAACTCGCCTCGATACTCGCGCAACCGTTGCAGGTATCGACGCCACAGGCGAGGGCCGAACTCAACGGCATCGCCCGTGGCCTGTTGGGCCCCACATGAAACAAAGCCTTTTCGAAAGTCGCCACAGCGCCGAATGGGAGCAGTTTGCACTCATGCTTGAACGGCTGGAACGAGGCCAGAGCGCCTCAGGAGTCGCCAGTTTCCCCAGCGACTATCGACGGCTCTGCCAACACCTGGCCTTGGCTCAGGAGCGCGGCTACAGCAGTTTCCTGATCGACTCATTACAGCAACTGGCTCTGCGCGGGCATCAACAACTTTATCGGCATCGCAGTCGACTGGGTGCCAACGTACTGAGTTTCATCCTCGCCGACTTCCCGCGACTGGTGCGTGAGCAGTGGCGCTTCGTGTTTGCCGCCAGCCTGATATTTTTTGGCAGCCTGATCGGCTTCGCGTTGCTGGTGTATCTGTTCCCGGAGCTGGTCTACAACCTGATTCCGGCCGAGCAGGTCAGTGAGATGCAAAGCATGTACGACCCCGCCGCCGGTCATCTGGGGCGCTTGGCAGATCGGGCAGCCAGCGAAGACTGGGTGATGTTCGGTTACTACATCATGCACAACATCGGCATCGCCTTTCAGACCTTCGCCAGCGGTTTACTGTTTGGCCTGGGCAGCGCGTTTTTCCTGTTCTTCAACGGTTTGATGATCGGTGCGGTGGCCGGACACCTGACGCACATCGGCTATGGGCAAACCTTCTGGTCGTTCGTGATCGGCCATGGCGCCTTCGAACTGAGTGCCATCGCCCTGGCCGGCGCCGCCGGCCTGCAACTGGGCTGGGCGTTGATCGCGCCGGGACGTTTGCCCCGCGCCGAAGCCCTGCAACTGGCGGCGCGCAAGAGCGTGTTGCTGATTTGTGGAGTCATGCTGTTTCTGCTGATTGCGGCGTTTATCGAAGCCTACTGGTCGTCGCGGACCGGGCTCGCGCCGCTGACCAAATACCTGGTCGGCGCGGCGCTCTGGTTGTTGGTGGCGACTTATCTGCTGTTTGCCGGACGAACTCGCCATGCGCCTGAGTGATGCCAGTGTGGTGATCCGCCCGCGCACGACCTGGGAAGCCATGGACCTGGGAGTGCTGCTGAGTCAGCGTCATCGACGCTTGTTGATGACCAGTTGGGCCATCATGACCTTGCCGATCTTCGCCCTGCTCACCTTGCTGCTGTGGGATTCACCCTCCCTCGCCGTGTTCCTGTTCTGGTGGCTCAAACCGGCGTTCGATCGGCTGCCGCTGTACATCCTGTCCAAAGCCATGTTCGGCGAAACGCCCACGCTGAAACAGGCCCTGCGCCAATGGCCGCGTCTGCTCAGGCCACAATTGCTGGCCAGCCTGACCTGGCGCCGCCTGAGCCTGAGCCGCAGTTTTCTGATGCCGGTGGTGCAACTCGAAGGTCTGGCGGACGAAGCACGCCAACAACGTTTGCGTGTACTGCTGCAGCGTAACGCCGGCGCCGCCCAGTGGCTGACGATCATCGGCGTGCATCTGGAAACCGCGCTGTGGATCGGCTTGATGGTGCTGTTCTACATGCTCTTGCCACAACAGATCGAACTCGACTGGGGCTGGCAGACCTTGATTACCGCCGCCACCCAAGACTGGCGCTGGCTGGAACACCTGACCAATACCTTTTACGTTCTGGTGCTGATTGTCTGGGAACCGATCTATGTGGCCTGCGGTTTCAGCCTTTATCTGAACCGGCGCACGCGGCTGGAAGCCTGGGATATCGAACTGGTCTTTCGCCGATTGCGCCAGCGCATGACCAGCTCGGTCGTCACGCTGCTGCTGGCCGCGATCCTGCTGGTGCCGACGGTGCAAAGCGTCTGGGCCGCCGAACCGGTTATCTCACCGGACTCTGCGCGCCTGCTCGACCAGCCACTGACCAGCCAGGCATCCCGGGACAGCATCAAGGCCATCCTCGATCAGCCTCCCTTCAAGAATAAGGAAACGGTCACGCGTTATCGTTTTGGCGAAGACAAACCCGCCCCCGATACTGCGGGCGATGGTCAAACGCCCGCCTGGCTGAAGGCGTTGTTCAGCTTGCTGGACAGCCAACGCTTCGGCGTATTGGCCAACCTGATCGAAGTGTTGCTGTGGGGCGCAGTGATCGGCGCCATTGGGCTGTTGATCTGGCGTTACCGCGACTGGCTGCGGGCCTTTGTCAGCCGCCGCCCCACGTTGAATCGCAAAGCCGCGCGGCCGTTACCGCAGCAGGCGTTCGGCCTGGACCTCAACCGCGAAACCCTGCCCGCCGACATCGCCGCCAGCGCCGAAAGCCTCTGGCAGACCCATCCCCGTGAAGCCCTCGGGTTGCTCTATCGCGCCCTGCTCAGCCACTTGCTGCACGACTTCAACATGGCGCTCAAACCCGCCGACACCGAAGGCGAAGTTCTTCAGCGCGTCGAACAACTGCAGCAACCTGCCCTGTTGGCCTTCAGTAAAAACCTAACCGGGCACTGGCAAAACATGGCGTATGGGCATCGATTGCCCCCCGCTCATTTGCAACAGGAACTCTGTGACGGCTGGCGCACGTTATTCGGCCCGGGAGCGGTCCGTTGAACCGGCGTTTGTGGCTTTCGGTCGGTGCGTTCATCGCCCTGCTGGTGGGCGCGCTGAGTGTTTACCTGTACTTCAAGGCCATACCCTATCCAGCAGAAATCGATCACGGCCCATCGCCCGAAGCCCAGGCCAACCCCTATCTGGCGGCCGAGCATTTTCTGCGCAAACAGGGCCTGACCGTCAACCATGCCAACAGCCTCGACATCTTGCCGACGCTCGAGCCACATCAGCGCAGTTTGTTGTTGCTCGGCGATCGGACGAATATGTCGCCGCGACAGGTGAATCAGGTGTTGAACTGGACCCGGGCCGGTGGGCGTCTTTTGTTCGTCGCCGAAGCCCTGTGGGATGAGAAGACCGGTCAGAGCAATGACCTGCTGCTCGACCGGGTGCAGGTGCACCAGTCCCTGAGTAAAGACCTCAAGGACCCGCCACCCGATCTCCTCGACGACCCCTACCCCAAATTGACCAAGCTCTATCTGGAAAATGAAGAGGCGCCGGCCTACGCCGGCTTCGATACCGCGTTCCACCTCGACGACCCGAAAAACCTCGCCCAGGCCTGGGCTAACAGCGGCAAGGCCACGCACATGATGCAGCTGAGTCACGGGCAGGGTTCGATCACCGTGGTCACCGACGCCGACCTCTGGAAAACCCCGGCCATCGACCAGTACGACAACGCCTGGCTGCTGTGGTACCTGACGGCCGACACCGACGTGACCCTGCTGTTTAATACCGATCACGACAGCTTGCTGACCTTGCTGTGGCGCTACTTTCCACAAGCCTTGGTGGCCCTGATCGCCTTGATCATTTTCGGGTTCTGGCATGTTGGCGTACGTAACGGCCCGTTGCTGGAGCCGGCCACGAGAGCCCGCCGCCAGCTTCAGGAACACCTGCGTGCCAATGCCGATTTCATGCTCCGTCACAACGGTCAGCACAGCCTGTTGCAAGCCTTGCAACAAGACATCCTGCGTCGTGTCCGTCACCGTCATCCCGGTTTTGAACAACTCGGCGTTGCCGAACAATGGCTGGTGCTCGCACGCCTGACTGGCCAACCCACACGCGCCATCAGCCAGGCCATGAGCCCGCGACCGAAGCAGCGGCTGCCCAGCGCTGAATTCAGCCGTCAGGTCGCCCACCTGCAAACCTTGAGGAATGCCTTATGACTGAACAGATTGAGCCCGGCACACAGACCCACGCCGCCCAGCAGCGCCAGCGCGCCAGCCAGTTGGCTCAAGCAGTAAGGACGGAACTGCAAAAAGCCGTGATCGGCCAGAACATCGTGATCGACGATGTGCTCACCGCCCTGATCGCCGGCGGCCATGTGCTGCTCGAAGGCGTGCCGGGGTTGGGCAAGACGTTGTTGGTGCGTGCCCTCGCTCGCTGCTTCGGCGGTGAATACGCACGCATCCAGTTCACCCCGGACCTGATGCCCAGCGATGTCACCGGGCACGCGGTGTACGACTTGCAAACCGAGCAATTCAAACTGCGCAAAGGCCCGCTATTCACCAACCTGCTGCTGGCCGATGAGATCAACCGCGCCCCGGCGAAAACCCAGGCGGCGCTGCTTGAAGCCATGCAGGAACGCCAAGTCACCCTCGAAGGCCGCGCCCTGCCCATCGCGCAACCGTTCATGGTACTCGCCACGCAAAACCCGATTGAACAGGAAGGCACTTACCCGTTGCCGGAGGCCGAGCTCGACCGCTTCATGCTCAAGGTGCGCATGGACTACCCCGATGCCGAGCAGGAACTGGACATGGTACGCCAGGTCAGCCGTTCGACCCGGGCCGACATGCTAGATGTGCAACCGTTGCGCACCGTGTTGCAAGCCAAGGACGTGCTGGCCTTGCAGCGCATTGCCAGTGATCTGCCCATGGACGATCAGGTACTCGATTACGCCGTGCGCCTGGCCCGCACCACCCGGACCTGGCCGGGGTTGACCCTGGGCGCCGGGCCACGCGCATCAATCGCCCTGGTACGTTGTGCCCGCGCCCGGGCCTTGTTGCGCGGCGGCGAATTTGTGATTCCCGATGACATCAAAGGCTGCGCGCTGGCCGTTCTGCGTCACCGTGTGCGAATTGCCCCGGAGCTGGACATCGAAGGGCTGGAAGTCGATCAGGTGCTCAAGCAACTGCTCGATCAAGTGCCGGCGCCGCGCCTGTGACCACATTCCTGCACCGCCCCCCTGTGGCGAGGGAGCTTGCTCCCGCTGGGGTGCGAAGCAGCCCCAAAACCAGTCGACGCGTAATGTCAGGTAAAACGCGTCTATCTGTTTTACGACTGCTGCGCAGCCGAGCGGGAGCAAGCTCCCTCGCCACAAAAGGTGTGCGCTGATGAAGCCTTCTCGCCTGCTGCTGATCTGGCTCGCAGTCCTGCTGGCCATCGGCATCGTGCTGGGCGCATTGCGGGCATTGGACATCGAGGTTCCATCGAGCCTGTTGTCGATCAACTGGGGATTGCTGTTAGCGCTGCTGGCCCTGGCGACGCTCGACGCCATCCGCCTAAAACGCCTGCCCTCGCCCCGCGTGCAACGGCAAATGCCCGGCAGCCTGGCGCTCGGTCGATGGGGCGAAGTGCGACTGGAGGTCGAGCACGATTTTGCTCAACCGCTGAACGTGCACATCTTCGACCATGTCCCGCACGGCCTGGACTTCGAACACCTTCCATTGTCCGTCGAACTGCAACCCGGCCAACAGAGCCAGATCGGCTATCGCCTGCGCCCACTCAAGCGCGGCCACTTCACCTTCGACCACTGCGAAATCAGCCTGCCGAGCCCAATGGGCCTATGGTCAGGCAAACGTTTACTGAACGTAGTCGACAACACCCGCGTCTACCCCGACTTCGCCCGCCTCTACGGGGGCCAACTGCTGGCGGTGGATAACTGGCTCAGCCAGCTCGGCGTGCGCCAACGCCAGAGACGCGGTCTGGGTCTGGAGTTTCATCAACTGCGCGAATTCCGCGAAGGCGACAGCCTGCGTCAGATCGACTGGAAAGCTACGGCACGCCAGCGCACACCGATTGCCCGTGAGTATGAGGACGAGCGTGATCAGCAGATCATTTTCATGCTTGATTGTGGGCGGCGCATGCGCAGCCAAGACGGCGAACTTTCGCATTTCGATCACGCGCTCAATGCCTGCCTGCTGCTCAGCTACGTCGCGCTACGTCAGGGCGATGCGGTGGGCCTAAGCACCTTCGCCAGCCATCAGCCGCGCTACCTCGCCCCGGTCAAAGGCACTGGCCAACTCAACGTGTTACTCAACAGCGTTTACGATCTCGACAGCACACAATGCCCCGCCGACTATCTGGTCGCCGCCAACCAGTTATTGGCCAGACAAAAACGCCGGGCACTGGTGGTGCTGGTGACCAACTTGAGGGATGAAGACGACGAGGAATTGCTGACCGCCGTCAAACGGCTGAGCCGTCAGCATCGGGTGTTGGTGGGCAGCCTGCGCGAAGAGGTGCTCGACAGTCTGCGGCACGCGCCGGTACAAACATTGCCCGAGGCGCTGGCCTATTGCGGGATAGTGGATTATATGAATGTACGGGCGGAGCTCCATGAGCAGTTGAGTGCTCATGGTGTTCCGGTGCTGGATGCTCGGCCCTCAGAACTGGGGGCCGAGATGGTGACGCGGTATATGGGATGGAAAAAAGCTGGAACGATGTAATGGCCAATCCCATAGAAAATAGTCATGTCACGATATGAATATGATGTGCGAGCACGTATGACTAGCTCCCACCCCAAAGTAATTACGAGAAGCTGTCCCACCCAACAATCTGATAGCTCTACCACAAGGAATCAATCATGGACGAGACAAAACTATTCGCTTCAGTGCTAACGCAGATCAATGAGAACCAACTGGCATTGTGTGCCGCTGTAGAGGAGCTATCGAATTGGGTGGCGCAGCAAGGGGCTGCCGAAACAGCGGATAACATCCGATGCGCCTTACAAACGCTAGATGTAAACCAAGATTTTATCTCTTTGGCACTTATTTCTATCTCCACCGATTTTAAAAATTCACAGATCCCCAAAAAGCCTGATCTTAATGACTAGCTAACCTTCAGTTTTTGTAGTTTTTCCTAGGCATTACCCGATGTTCCTGATCGTGTAGTAACGAGGGGCAATAAGCTCTGCCATGTAAAAACTGACGTTTATGGCCGGTAATCTGCTTGTTGTCTCTCCCATCAGGCTTCGCGAATAACTGCGCTAATGACTACAGAATGAAGCGCATCTGCCTACAAATATCAGCGACCAGTCTGATTGTGGGTGGTGTCCGTCCCGACATAAGGTTCTCCTATCGCCGCCCTTTCGTTATTTCCGAATCGGTGGCAGCCCCAACAAGGAGTTAACCGTGATAACGCCCCGACCCAACCCACTCAAAACCACCTCCAGTTCGCCCTACAGCACCCTCGACTCGAGAAAACTCCACGAAGCTGCCGACAGGGCCCTCGATCACTATCTCAAACGGGAAAACACTAAACCGTGCTTTGCCGAAGAACGCACCACCGAGGAACGATCCATGAAGATGTTCACCGTCGTACCCGATGCAAACCCCGAAGCCCTCATCATCCAGACCTACGAAACCTTTTCCTCGGTCAGCATTTTGCTGCTCGATCTGGCAGAAAGCCTGGACGACAAGCAGCGGCATCTGGCGATGGCGATTTATCAGATGAGTGAGATGGGGTTGATGCTGGCGGAGAGGTCGCTGGATATCGAGCGGGCGATTGCTACAGCCTAGCCTTTGAATATTGGCTGAATGGTCTGACGCCATCGCGGGCAAGCCCGCTCCCACAGGGATCTTCGGTGAACACACAATAGGTGAACACCGCCGAAACTGTGGGAGCGGGCTTGCC